>NZ_NEWI01000013.1:0-33100 GCF_002135005.1 Halorubrum sp. SD612
GTCGCGAGGACGACGCAGGCGACGTAAGCACCGCAGCGAGTGAGCGGAGCGAACGAGCGAGGAGCGCAACGAGCGCGCGTCGTCCTCGCGACTGGGGCTTCGGCGGTGTTCGCCGTCGATCCGCCACCAGTCATTTATAAACAAGCGACTGGGGCTTCGGCGGTGTTCGCCGTCGATCCGCTATCAACCAGTTATAAATGAACGGATACGGCGGCTATCCACCGATCGGCGACCTCGATTTATCACCTAACGACTCGGCACCGACCAGCAACGGCTACGGACTCCGCTTATCAGTCTGATTCGATCTCGTTCGCGGCCGCGAGCACCTCGTCGTGGAGTGCGCCGTTCGAGGCGACCAGCCCGGTCGAGTCGTGCCGCCAGCGGTTCCCGTCCAAGTCCGTCACGCGCCCGCCGGCCTGCCGGATCGCGAAGACGCCCGCCACCGTGTCCCACGGGTTCGCCGCGACGTTCGTGATCGTCCCCTCCAGCCCGCCGGCGGCGACGGTGGGCAGGACCACCTGCGCCGCGCCGAGCCGGCGCATATCGCCGAAACGGGTGACAATCGCCTCGCAGGCGCGGGCGTACTCGTCGCGGGCGTCGTATTCCCACCAGATCGTCGGGTCGACGGTCGCGTGCCGGGTCTCGGTCACGCCGCTCACCGCGATCGGCTCGCCGTTACGGTACGCGCCCTCGGCGTCGGCGATGTAGGTGTCGCCGAGCGCGGGCGCGACGATCGCCGCCGCCACCGGCTCGCCGTCGACGACGGCGGCGACCGCGGTGGCCCACACGCGGATGTCGCGGACGTAGTTGTGGGTTCCGTCGATGGGGTCGATCACCCACGCGGGGCCCGACTCGGGGACCGTCTTGCGCTCGTCCTCTTCCTCGCCGACGACCGCGTCGTCGGGGTACGACTCGCGGATCGACTCGATGACGGCGCGCTGGGTGGCGCGGTCCGCCTCGGTCACCACGTCGTCCTCGCCTTTCGTCTCCACCGCGATGTCGCTCCGGAAGCCCTCGTTCGCCACCGCGGCGCCCGCCTCCGCGGCACGCTTCGCGACCGCGGCGCGTTCGTCGACGTCGCCCGCGCGGGCCGCGGGAGCGGGGACTTCCTCGCGCCCGCCCGAATCGGCGCCGCGCTCGTCTGCGTCGGTCATGCGCCCAGTCGACGCCGCCGCGGAGTATAAACGTCGGTTCGACGCGGGGCGCGAGCCGAAATTAACTCAGTTCCGAATCCGAGTATATTTAAGTAGGTCGGAGTCGGACAATTGGATATGAAACCCGAGGAAGCGGTCCGTCAGCTCGAGTACACCATCGACGCCTCGCTCGACGAGATCGGTCAGCGCGCCGCCGCCGGCTACCGGCCCACCTTCGAGCGCGTCGCCGAGCGCGCCGACGGGGCCGCGGTGTACGACCTCGCGGGCGAACTCTCCGAAGAGGTCGTCGACGGCTCTTGCCCCTCCCCGGCGGAGGCGAACGCGGCCGCCGAGCGCGTCCTCGACGACTGGGCGTACACCGACGGCGGGGAATAGGGAAAACGCAGATCGCTAGACGGTCGTCGCAGAGAGGCTCAGACTCCCCGCGATTTCGTCTGCCGTCGCTCCGTCTAGCGCATTGACTATGAACGAGACCCCGATCGATTCGCCGGTGGCCAGCTGCGCGGTGAGCTGGCCTGTTATTGGGCTCGTCGCGAGCCCTTCCCGCGTCCCGCCACCGCCCTGCGAGGACTGTAGCTCGAAGGCGTACTTTGTTCCCTCGTCACTGTCGTCTCGCAGTTCGAAGTCGACCGTGAGAGCGAGGTCGTTGGCCGACTGATTCACGACGGCGAACGCGGACTCAAGGGATTCCTGCCCGCCGCTCATGTCCGACGGGTCGTCGGCCGCGACCACGGAGAACGTGTCGCCCGTGATGTCGGTCACACCGTTGTCGGACACGAAGGCCCCGAACTGATATACCGAGCCGACGTTCACTCCGGGGTCGTCATCACCGAGCGATATCGTTAGCTCGCCCCCGGTGTTCATCCGAACGCCCGCGACCGCGTCGTTCGCGACCAGTCCGACCAGCCCGTCGCTGTCGTCGACGACGTTGATCTTCGCCTCCCGGGAGGCCTCCGCCGCGCTGAACGCGCCGGTGCCGGACGCCGCGGCTCCCGTCCCGACGAGCGCACCCAGTCCGACCACGACATCGCGTCGATTCATGATGATACTCCGAGAGCGGTGTTACGTCCCCGCGTCGGCGTTGGTGAAGTCGTCGTGGCTTCCGGCGCGGACGGTGAGGGTACCGCCGAGATCGGTGCCGCTGGCGGCACCGCCCACGTCGACGAGAATCGTGACGAAAAACTCTTTCCCCGACCCGATCGACGCCGAGTACTGCTGGTCGTCGTCGAAAATGATGCTGGCCGATTTGGCGTTTTCGTTTGCGACACTCCCGACGACGAGGCCCTCCTCCTGTTCGGAACTATCGCCTCCTTCGGGGTAGTAGGCAACCAGGAAGAGGCGCGTACCGTCCGGGAACGACTCGTCGTTCGCGTTGTAGGTAACCTCGATGTCTTTCGGACTGTCCGTCTGGTTCATCACCTTGAACGCGTACTCCTCCGAGATCAGCGTGGTCGTGTCGATAGCGACCTGTCCGACCGGTGGGTCCACGGTCGGATCGCCCGGAACTAGATCGATATTGCTGGAGTCGAACTGACCCAGTCCGCCGACTTGGTAGGTGGAGTTCGGGTTGACACCCTCACCGCCGCCGGTCGAGCTGAGGTCGATCATCAGCTCGTTCTCGCCGCTTCCTCCGGTGTTGGTGACGTACTCGGATCCTCCGGACTGGAGCCCGATGAGACCGTTGCTGTCGTTGACCACACCGATGTTCGCCTCTCGTCCATCGAGTTCCGCAGCGGTGAACGCGCCTGTCCCCATCGCAGCCGCGCTTCCTGAAGCCAGTGCACCCAGTCCAACAATGAACTTGCGTCGTTCCATATCGTATCTCACCTGTGTTCACACACCCCCGCGACCCGGACATCCGGGCCGGAAGTGCTTGGGTATCACATACAGGGAGGGATACTTCGTTATGATATTCTCGACATGTTCGCGTGCCGATCTCGATACGCGACGTGGGTGACACGATACGCGATGTGGACGGCTCAATACGAGACAATTGCCGCTCATGAGCCGTATCGATCCGACCCTGAAGCCGGCGTGGAGACGCTGCGATCCGCCGTTCGAACCCGCTTCGATCCGCAACAACCCCTTGGAACCCGGTAATCGGTCCGTTCTCAGACCCGTTTGCTCCGCGAAAGGCGACGAGCCGAGGCTGTTCCTATCCCATTACTAACATAACAAGTTAACTATCCAACCTATTTATGCCGGGCCGACGCGCACGCTACAGGTGAATATCGCCGGTTCGCGGGAGGGACCGACCGGCGCCAAATTAGGGTGCTCACACCGATGCTCTCTACAACTCCGACACGCGAGACGGGTCAGAACGGAGGTGAACTGTCCGAAGACGAGGTCTTCGAAATCCTGTCGAACAGACGACGCCGATTCGTCATTCACGCGCTCAAGCGGGCGGAAGGCCCGATCGAGGTCTCCGAACTCTCCACGCACGTCACCGCGTGGGAACACGATATCGACCCGACGGACGTCAAGTACGAGGACCGCCGAAACGTGTACAGCACCCTTCAGCGCACGCACCTGCCGAAGTTAGAGGAGGTGAACGTGGTGACGGTCGACGACGAGGCCAACCTCGTCGAGCCGACACCCGAGCTGGAGAGCCTCGACATCTACGTCGAAGTCCTCCGAAGCAGGGAGATCCCGTGGAGCCTCTACTACGTCGGGCTCGCGGCCCTCGCCGCCTCGCTCCTCCTCGCCGTCGTCACGGGGACACCGGGATTCGCCGGGCTGGAGGCGCTCGACGTGGGGGTGTTCACTGCCACCGTCTTCGGGATCTCCTCGGTGGCCCACCACGTCATCGGCCGCAGGACGCGCTTGGGGAACACCGAGAAACCCCCTGAACTCCGCCGCTGAGAATGAACGTCGCTACGTCGCCGTCGACCCGCGTACGGCCGCTCCGCGCGCTGAGCATCGCGCTCGCGTTCGCGGCGGCGACCGGGCTGATATTCGGCACCGCCGGGTTCACCGCGATGGAGGCCGACCGCGGGCTCGCGGTCAACGTCACCGACGACGAGCGCGCGTACCTCGGCTACGCGCCGCTCGCCGACGAAGTCCGCGACGGAGAGCTGACGGCAGTCGTCGAGTACCGCAACCGGTTCGGGAGCGGCCTCGACGACATCGACGTCGACGTATCGATCGCGCCGTCCGGATCGCCACGTGCGACGATCGAGTCAGTCGACTCCCCCTCGTCGCTCGACGAGGGCGCCGCCGCCGCGGTCGACGTCACCCTGCGCTGCCCGGTGCGGGAGCGAGTCCCGCTCGTCTTCGAGGTCGACGGGAACGGCGGCGGGGTGAGCGTCTCGCTCAGCCGCGTCCACACCGTCACCTGCGTCCCGACGAGCCCGATGGTGACCGGCGTCCGGTACGCGGGCGTCGGGAACGCCTTCGTCGAGGCGGGCGGGGAACGCGCGACCGTCGAGGCGACCGTTTGGCTCACCGACTCCGTCCCGGGTGCGAACGGTTCCGAGGGGAGTCTCCGGTCCGAAACTGTCGCGAGCCTGAATCCGTCGAGTCCAGTGCGGCCGCAGCTATCGACTAACGCGTCGAACGAGCGGATCGTCGGCGTCGCGTTCCCCGAGCAGGGGGTCGCGTACTTCCACCCGGGGTGGAACGGAGCGAACCACGTCGCTCCGAGAGAGGGCCCCGGCGTCAGACGAACGGGGGTTCCGCTCGACGCCGAAACCGTCCGGAACACGTCCGTCGTCGAGGACGAGTGACCCCGTTCACAGCTCGATTCGCTCGCCGACCTCGGGCGCGCTCGCGTCGACCCCGTCCGCGCGCAGGTCCGCGGCGAACGCCTCGCAGCGGTCGCCGTGGTTCACCAGCACGCGCGCGTCCCGGTACGCGTCGAGGAACGACTCCAGCCCCTCGCGGTCGGCGTGCGCGGAGAAGTCGTACGACGCCACCCGCGCGCTCACGGGCCTGACCTGCCCGTTCAGCTCCAACTGCCCGCGCTCCTGTAGCTCGCGGCCGGGCGTCCCCTCCACCTGATACCCCGTGAGCGTCACGAGGTTCGTCGGGCTCGTCCTGATCTCCGGGAGGTACGTCTGGACCGGGCCGCCCGCGAGCATCCCGGAGGTGGTGACGATCAGCGCGCTCTCGGCGGCGACCCGCTTCCGCTGGCCGTCGCGGCCCGTGACGACGCGCGCCTGCCCGACCGCCTCCCCGAACGCGTCGGCGTCACGGAGGAACGACGGGTACCGCCGGAGCGTTTCCGTCACCCCGACGCCCATCCCGTCCACGTACGGCGTGAGGTCGTTCGCGGCCGCGACGAGGAGCATCTCCTGCGTCCGGCCGATGGCGAACGCGGGCGCGACGACGGTGCCGCCCTCCCAGAGGGTCCGCTCGACGCGCTCGGCCCACGCCGACTCCACCGCGGCGCGGTCCTCGTGCGTCACGTCCGCGTAGGTGGACTCACAGATCACCGCGTCGGCGTCGGGGCGCGCCGTCGTCCCCGCGACCAGCCGCTGGTCGTCGGTGTGGAAGTCGCCGGTGTACAGCAGCTGAGTGTCTCCGTCGTCGACGAGGACGTGCGCCGAGCCCGGAATGTGCCCGGCCGAGAACAGCGTCACCTCGTAGCCGCCGCCGTCGATCCCGCCCGCGACCGGGAAGGGGTCGCCGTAGCCGTGTCGCATCTCCACTTCGCCCAACCGCGCGACGTGCTCGGCGCCGAACGGGCACAGCGGGCTGTTCCCGTGGAGCTTCAGCGTGTCCTCGGCGAGCGTCCGCGCGAGCTCCCCGGTCGGCGGCGTCCAGTGGATCGGCGGGCGGCGGTCGCCCTTCAGCAGCGCGGGGACCGCGCCGACGTGGTCGAGGTGTCCGTGCGAGACGACGACCGCGTCGGGCTCGGGATCGCGAACCGGGTACTGCGGCGGCTCCGCGGTCATCAGTCCGTAGTCCACGAGCAGCGCGTCGTCGACGAGGAGGGCGCTCCGCCCCACCTCGCGGGCGCCGCCGAGGAACTCGATCTCCATCGAGGGACCGTAGCGGCCGCTGGCGTTAGTGTCCGTCGGTCGGTCGAGCGGCGCTGTCGACCGCAGTGAGTCACTCACTCGGGCGACCGACCTCGCCGACCGCGGTCAGTCGATCCGCTCGGCGGCGTCGCGCTGGACGAGCGGATCGACGTTCTCGACGGGCAGTGAGACCACGTCCTCGCTCGCGAGCTCGTACTCCCGCTCGTCGACGCCGAAGATCGCTCCCACGTCGCGGGTGATCCGCACCGTGGCTCGCTCGGTGGGCCGGTCAGGCTTCGAACCGGCACCCGGCTCCGCAGCCGCGTCCGATCCGCCCCCTGCCGGCGACTCGGGGATCGCTCCCCCGTCCGTCGTCGCGCCGGGGTCGGCCCCCTCGTCCGTGTCTCCCGCGGGGCGATCGCCCGGGACCGTGCCGCTGTCGCCGATCGCGCTGTCGCCGATCGTGTCGTCGGCGTCGGCCGCGTCGTCGGCCCCGACCGCTCCCGGAGGCGCCGGTTCGGGGGGCACCGGCGTCGGACCCTCGCCGCCGTCGGACGCGGACTCGGGGTCGGGCGCCGGGCGGTCCTCGTTCGGCTCCGGCTCGGCGTCGGCGGAGGAGTCTCCCCCGTCGCCGCCCATCGCGCCGGCGAGGGCGCCGGCGTCGCCCGACGCCGTAGCGGCGTCCGACGGCTCGGGTTCCGGGTCGGCGGGAGCCGCGTCCGCGTCCGACGGCTCGGGGCCACCGTCGGGTGAGTCGGTGTCTGCCCGACTCGGGTCCGGCGTCCTCGCTTCGGGGGCCGAGGACCCCTCCTCGGTCCCGAGCGGCCGGTCGTCGCCGTCCGCGGTCGCGGACTCGTCCGGGACCGGCGACTCGCCCGCGAGCACATCGAGCACCGCTGACTTGTTCGCGCTGATGCGCTCGACGAGGTCGTCGAACAGCCGCCGCTCCTCGGCCGTCATTCCCTCCTCGTCGACGGACATGTCGGCCGCGGCGAAGGAGGCGAGCTTGACGACTTTCCCGACCCGGCGCTCGTAGAGCGCCTCGGCGACCTCCTCCGCGGTCTCCACCTCGTCGGAGAGCCGTCGGACGTCGTCGTCGGAGAACGGGTTCTCGACCTGCTCGGCGCGGCGGTCGCGCGCGGCGCGCAGGTCCGCGACGTACGCGCCCACGTCGTCGTAAAACGAGTCCCGCAGGTGCTGGAGGCTGTCCTTCCGGCGCTCCTTCGCCTGCGCGGATCGGAGTTCGTCGAGGTTCATTTGTCGTCGGTCATCGTTCGGGAGCTTTCCGCGCCTCGCCGCGGGCCATCAGGAAGGCTCCCGCGAACTCGGGCACGGTGTTTCTACCGGATTCAACTCTGACGCGCTCGCCGTTTAATTCTACCGTCCGATCCGCGTCCGTCTCGATCCGGATCTCGCGGCCGACGAACCGGTCCGGGACCGCGTCCCGGAGCGGGTCGAAGTCGGCAAGCTCGTCGCGGTCGAGCGGCGTGACGACGAGCGCGGAGCCGCCGTGGAGCGTCCCCGGGAGCCGGATGAGCCGCCGGGTATCGGTCGTCACCGGCTCGTCGATCGGCGCGGCGTCGGTCGCGGCGACGCGCGCGGCGAGCGCGGAGACGAGCCGGCGGACGCCCGGCCCGCCGGCCTCCACGTTGCCCTCGCGCACGGCGGTCGGGTTCCGGTCAAACGCGCCGCGGATCGTCTCCGCGCGCCCCTCGCCGATCCCGTCGAGTTCTATGAGGCGCTCGCGCGCGGCCTCGTCGCCCATCTCGCGGAGGTCGTCGGCGTACTCGACCAGCGCGTCGTGAACGCGCGCGCCCCACCCGCCCTCGGTGCGGAGGACGCGCTTCGTTGTCCCCCGGTCGGAGACCGTCCGGATCAGTCCGTCGCTGTCGAGGTCGATGGCGCGCACGTAGTCGACGATCTCGCGGCGCGCCTCGCTGTCCAACTCCCGTACGCTCTCGTCCCGGACGTGGACGTGGTAGCCCCGCCCGCCGGAGAAGACGACCGTCACGTCTTCGAACGCGAAGTCGTCGTCGATGAAGTCCAGCAGCCGCACGAGCGCGTCCTTACACGCCGCCAGCATCTCCGGGTAGGAGGTGGTCTCGGGGTCGACGCCGGGGAGGTGGTCGGCGTCCAGGTCGAAGACGAGGTCGGCGTTCCGCCACCCCTTCTGCCCCATCGTCGTCGCTCCGGGGTCGTCGTAGCGCGCGGCCGAGAAGTAGGCGTGCCGGGGCGCGTTGTCGGCGAAGAAGGTGTCCACGTCGCCGAGGTCGAACAGCGACTGGTGACGGACCATCGTCGTCCCCGATCCGGGGGTCCACGGGATGTGCCCCCACTCGCGGAGGTTCGCGTCGGGGGGGAGCGACAGCGACACCGACCGGTAGTAGTCGCCGAACCGCCCCCGGAGGTACTCGCGAGTCCGGTCGTCCATTCGTCTCCTCTCGTACCCGCGGTCGACGTATCAACGTTACCGTTCGCCGGTGTCCGCGACAGTACTCATCGAAAAGACGCGGCGGCGCGTGGCGACGAGCGCTCGAAGAGCGCGAGCCGCGAGGCTGGGGAGGCGTGGGGCGCTGCGCGGTACGGGCGCGGCCCCGCGGCTGGGAATTTGCGGTGTCCTCTGTCGAACTACGATCGATATGTGTAACTCAGCTTTGAACGTTGTCTTGTTGACACTATTGGGCCAGAAATCGGAGGAAAAGACGTTCTACGAGGAGTGTACGGTATCGGTGGAACAGGAGAGTGATTCACAGAGGATAATGAAGGCAGCGTTCACGGCGTTTGAACCTCCAGTGGAGAGCGGAGCGTCTGCGGCTGAACTCTCTTTTCCATGCTCATACCGTCTCAGCCGCCATTTTCGCTCGATTAAGTGTTAGATACTCAACGTTCAAAGCTGAGTGTGTAACCAAGCGGCCGTGATTTGGCCTCAGGCCTCTCCTCGTCACTGACCGTCGACAGCATTTACTCCGGCACCGTCGTCGGCCGAACACGGCTGGTCCCCATGCTCGACGAGACACTCGACCTGCTCATCGACGAGGTCGCAAAGCTGGTCCCCGATGTCGTGTGGGGCGCGATATTTCTGGTGACCGGTCTCCTGACGGCGATGCTCGGCGTGGCGACGCTTCTCGGCGTGGCGACGGTCGGGTGGTCACCGCGGTTCGGCGGGGTACTGACCGCCGTCGGCGCACTCCTCGTGGTCGGCGTGGTCGTCTGGTGGTATCGATGACCCTCCGGATCCGGTGAGCCCTCAGTCAGTCGCGAGAGTCTCGGCGACGGCGCCCCGTCAACCGCTCGACACCCTTCCGGCCACAACACTATCCGGGACCGCTCCGTACCGAGTGGTATGCGTTCGGAAGAGGAGATCAGAGAGCAGTACGAGTTCCTGCGCGAGCAGTTGGACGACGAAGAGATGAACCACCGCGGCGTCGAGGAGATGTTCGCGCACTACAAGCGCGCGCTCGGCTGGGTGTTAGAAGAAGAACACATGTGAGCGGCGTACAACACGTTTATTACGCTCTACCTGCTATCGTCAGGTGACGCTTCGTCTGGAGGGCCGAAGCGTCAGCGGGGACCAATCGGCAGGCTCGACGCGGCTTTTTTCCGCGTCGGGCGTGCCTTCTTCGAGCGCTACTCCGACAGCGTCCGGCATATCTTGCTTCGATAGCGCCTCGCACGCCCTGATCCGATAGCGCCTCGCCTCCGTCTCGTCGCGCCCGATCGGAGCCGCTCGGTTTCTCTCCGATCGGCGCCCTGCTCCGACAGCCAGTCATTCCTGTGAGCCGCGGGCTCCGGGCACGTATCAGGTAACCGTAACGACTTCCCATCGCCGAATACTCGCTCTATTTCGGATGACAGTTACGGAGTTGACAGAACGAACCCGTCGGTTACGGAGGCGTAGGTGCCGCCGGCTGGTCGTATGAGGACAGATGTAACGGTATATTTATTTATTTTCGGATAATATGTCTAAGCAGTCGTATGTATGACCTCACAGGTTTTCAGCGAGACCTGCTCTACGTGATCGCGGGGCTCGACGAGCCGCACGGGCTGGCCATCAAGGAGGAACTCGAAGAGTACTACGAAAAGGAGATCCACCACGGCCGCCTCTACCCGAACCTCGACACGCTCGTCGAGAAGGGGCTCGTCGAGAAGGGCCAGCGCGACCGCCGCACCAACTACTACACGCTGACCCGCCGCGGCCGCCGCGAGATCGAGGCCCGGACCGACTGGGAAGCCGAGTACATCGAGCACTGACCCGGCCGCCCGCCGCTCCCGCACTCGGTCGATAGCCGTCGGCCTCTCTTCTTCCTCGCCGTCTTTGCGACGCTCCCGTCGCGCCGCCTCGAACGGTTGGATTCAAGTCCGCCCCGGCGGAAGCGGAGCGTATGCAACCGGGAGATCGCGTCCGCGTCGAGCGCGGGGGCGTCACCAACGAGGGCGTACTGCTCCCCTCCACGACGCGCGACCACCTCGTCGTCAAGCTGGACGGCGGCTACAACGTCGGCATCGACCGCGAGGCGGCGGATGTCGAGGTGCTGGACTCCGCCGCCCGCGAGGTCGACCCTGCAGCCGAGACCGACGACGAGGCTGACGCCACCTCCGAGATCACCTTCGACGAGGACCTCCCTACCGTCTCGCTCATCTCCACCGGCGGGACGATCGCCTCCACCGTCGACTACCGGACCGGCGCCGTCACCGCGCAGTTCGACGCCGAGGACGTCCTCCGCGCCGTCCCAGAACTCGCCGGGCGCGCGAACTACCGCGGGCGCGTCGTCGCGAACATCCTCTCGGAGAACATGGAGCCGTCCATCTGGCGCGACCTCGCCGACGCGGTCGCCGAGGAGATCGAGGCCGGCGCCGACGGCGTCGTCGTGATGCACGGTACCGACACGATGCAGTACTCCGCGTCCGCGCTATCCTTTATGCTCGACTCGCCCGTCCCGGTCGTGTTCACGGGGAGCCAGCGCTCCGCGGACCGCCCCTCGTCGGACAACGTGATGAACGCGGTGTGCGCCGTCGAGGCCGCGAAGGCCGAGCATAGCGAGACCCTCGTCTGTATGCACGCCGACCCCTCCGACGACGCCTGCGCGCTCCACCGCGGCACGCGCGTCCGCAAGAATCACACCTCGCGCCGGGACGCCTTCGAGACGGTCGGCGCCGCGCCCCTCGGGCTGATCGACTACGAGCGCGCCGCGGAGGCGGGCGCCGACGGTGACGCGGCCGACGCTGCGATCGAGTGGAACCGCGAGCCGCGCTCGCGGGGCGGAACCGACGGGAGCGACGCGGCCGACGGCGACGCGATCGCGCTTGAGCCCTACCTCGACGGCGACGTGGAGCTGGTGAAGTTCACGCCCGGAATGGACCCGGCCGCGTGGGCGTACCTCGACGACAAGGACGGCGTCGTGATCGAGGGCACCGGGCTCGGCCACGTCCACACCGACCTCATCCCGCGGATCGAGGAGCTGGTCGAGGGCGGGACTGTCGTCGCGATGACGAGCCAGTGCCTCGAAGGTCGGGTCTGCGACCGCGTGTACGACACCGGCCGCGACCTGCTGGACGCCGGCGTCGTCGAGGCGGGCGACACCCTCCCCGGAACCGCGAAGGTGAAGCTGATGTGGGCGCTCGCGAACCGCGCGGACCCCGCCGACGCGATGACGCGTGACCTCGCGGGCGAGCTGACAGAGGAGTCGCGGCCCTGGCGATGAGCGAGGCAGCCGACGAGGCTGACGCAGCGCCGACCGTCGTCGTCCGCGAGGCGCGCCCGGCCGACGCCGACGCGGTCGCGGCGTTCACCCGCGACACGTGGGGCGAGCGCCACGAGGACTACATCCCTCGCGTGTTCCCGGAGTGGGCCGCGTCCGACGACCCGGACCGCGGCACCTTCGTGGCGACGCTCCCCCCGGACGCCGCCGACGTGGGCGACCTCGACGGCAGAGACGCGGGCGACACGCACGTCACGGGCGACGGCGACGGCGCCGCCGACGCGGGCGACCCCGAGGCGGTCGTCGGCTGTATCCAGGGCGCGCTCCTCAGCGAGTGGGAGGCGTGGGGACAGGGGATCCGCGTCGACCCCGCCGCGCGCGGCCACGGCGTCGGGACCGCCCTCTCGGAGGCGGTGCTCGACTGGGCGCGCGGACGCGGCGCGACCGTCTGCCGCAACATGGTGTTCTCGTGGAACGTCATGGGACTCGGCCAGTCGCGCGCGGTCGGCTTCGACCCCGCGACGGAGTTCCGGTTCGCGGAGCCGGCGCCCGACCCGGACGCAATCGACCGCGACGCCGCCGGTCTCGACCGTCTCCCCGACCCCGACCCGAACGCGGCGTGGGCGTTCTGGAGCGACAGCGCCGCCCGTGACCGCCTGCGCGGCCTCGCGCTCGACCCGGACGAGTCGTGGGCCTGCTCCCGGCTCACCCGCGACGAGCTCGCGACAGCGGCCGCCGAGGACCGACTGCTCGCGGTCGCCGACGCCGACGCGCTCGCCGGCTTCGCCGTCCGGACCCGCGTGACGGAGCGCGAGGTCGACGGCGAGCCCACGCGGACCGCGGTCTACGGCGTCGCCGCGTGGCGCGACGTCGACGCGGCGGGCGCGCTGTACGACGCGATCGCCGCCGACGCCGCGGCGGCGGACGCCGACCGCGCTCGCGTGCTGATCCCCGAGACGGTCGAGCACGTCAGCGACACCGGCGCGAACCGCGTGCCGGTCGCGGCGGAACCGGACTTCGTCATGTGCGCCGACCTCACCGGTGGAGACGGATGACGCTCTTCGGTCTCGCTCTCCCGTGGTCGCTGCCGCTCACGCTCGTGATCTACGGCGTCGTCGTCGCCGCCTCGGTGTGGATCTACCGCGACGCGAGGGCGCGCGGGAGCCGCTACGCGGTCGTTTGGGCCGCCTCGACGCTCCTCTTCACGATCGTTCCGGTGCTGGCGTACCTCTATCTCCACCGCGACGCCGGTCCGGCGCGCTAAATTGGTCGCGCCCGGCACCGGTCCGAGCCCTCGCCGCCGAACCCCCGGCCGCTTATGTACGCCGACCCGGAACGACCGACGGATGCCCTCCTCTCGCCCGCCCGACGGGTTGCGCGCGCTGGCCCGCGGCCGTCGTCCCCGAGTCCTCTCGGTCGCGCTCGCGAACCTGCTCCCGCTCGTCGGCGTGGTCTCGCTCGGCTGGAACGCGGCCGCGCTGATGACGCTGTACTGGTTCGAACTCGGGATCGCCTCCGGGTGGGCGCTCGTCCGCGCGCTGTTCGCCGGACGCCCGTCCGAGATAGAACGCGACGGGCTGCTCATCGGCCCGCTCGCACAGCGACGGGTCGCCCTGTCGATCCCGTGGACCGGCGTTCAGGTCCGGCTCTCGTCGCTGCTCGTTCTCCCCGTCGCCGCGCCGATCCTCGCGGTCGTCTGGCTGGTCGTCGGCACGCTCACGGTCGGCGTCGTCGTCGAGGAAGGAACCGTCTCGACCGTGGTCGACACGGTCGCGCTCGTGACGCTCGCCCTCTTCATCGGCGAGGGGGTCACGACGCTCGTCGAGTACTTCGGTCGCGGCGAGCACCGGGATCACAGCGCGCAGACCGCGATCCAAGGCGTGTTCGCTCAGGGCGCGGCGATCTTCTTCGGCGCGCTGTTCACCGTCACGATCGTCGGCGCGGGAACGCTGGAGGAGGACACGCCGATCTCCGCGATCGATCCGGACGCGATCGGGATTCCCCTCCTGCTCGGCATCGTCGCGGTGAAGTTCGCTTTCGACCTCGCGAGCCTGTACGGCGACCGACTGGCCGCGTTCGACGAGTCGTCGTCGCTCGATCTGGGGCTCTCCTACGACCCGCCCGCGGCCGAGCCGGTCGACGGATCGCTCGCGAAGCCGACCGAGACGGTCCGCCAGCCCCGCCGCGCTCGTCTCGCCGGGGCGCTGACGACGCCGCTCGGTCACCCGGGGCTCTGGTACGTCGGCGGGGGCCTCGCGCTCCTCGGCCTCCTGTTCGCGTTCGGCGGCGACTGGGGGACCGTCGCCCTCCTCCTCGCGGCCGCGCTTGCGGTCCCGCTCGCGCTCGCCGCGCTCGACCACGAACTCCGGCACGGGCTCGTCGAGTACCGCGCCGGCGACGGCGCGCTCGTCGCGCGCGACCGCCTGTCCGGCGCGACGATGTGGCGCGTCGAGCCGTGGGACGAGACGGATCTGCGGGTGGAGCGCCGGCGGCTCGACCGGCGGCTCGGGACCGAGACCGTCGTGATCGAACTGCGCGACGACGAGTACCGGATCCCGGGCCTCGACGACCCGGAGCCTGTCCTCGACGTGTTCGATCGGCGGCCGGACCGGCCGGACGGTTGACGGCTATCGATATCGATACGCGAACCCGAACGCCTAATTGGTCCCGTCTCGCCCGTGGAGACATGGTTGCGACGCTGCCGGACCTCCTCCGACTCGTCGTCGTCCCCGTGTTCGCGTGGGCGGCGATCCGGGACGTCCGGACCCGGCGCCTCCCGAACAGGCTGTGGCCGCCGCTGTACCTGTTCGGCGCGCTGCTTCTGGTCTGGGAGATTGTGACGATCTGGCCTCTCGGGGGGTTCGTGGAGATGCGATTCCTGGTGCGAGTCGCGATCAGTCTGCTTTTCATCGCGCCGCTGGGCTACGCGTTCTGGTACCTCGGGGCGTTCGGCGGCGCCGACGCCAAGGCGATGATCGCGCTCGCGGTGCTCTTCCCGACGTTCCCGGCGTACGACCTCGCCGGGGTCACGCTCCCGCTCGTCGACACTCAGCTCGGCGTGTTCTCGCTGACGATCCTCACGAACACCGTCCTCCTCGGGCTCGCGTACCCGGTCGGCCTCGCCGTCTTCAACCTCGTCCGCGGCGAGGCCTCGCGGCTCATGTTCTTCGCGCGACCGGTCGCGACCGACTCGCTGCCCGACCGGCACGGGCGGCTGTTCGAGGACCCCGACGGGCCGACCCGGAACGGCCTCGACCTCGACGCGCTCCGGATGTATCTCCGGTGGCGCGGCCGCACGCTCGCCGACGTGCGGGCCGACCCCGACGACCTCCGCGACCCCGCCTCGGTCGGCGAGACGTTCGCCCCGACCGACGGCGGGACCCACGTCGGTCCGCGGACCGACGGGGGGCGCGCAGTTGACGACGCGCCCACCGACGGAGGACGGGCAGTTGACGACGCGCCCACCGACGGAGGACGGGCAGTTGACGACGCGGCCCCGGACGGCGGGCATGCGGCCGACGCGGAGACCGACAGCGACGCCGACCGCGAGTCCGACGACCCGTGGGCGGCAGAGCGGTTCCTAGACGAGATCGATCACGGCGCGTACGGCACGGACGCCGCGACGCTCCGCGACGGGCTCGCCGTCGTCGCCCGCGAGGACCGCGTGCTGGTCTCGCCCGGAATGCCGTTCGTCGTCCCGATGGCCGTCGGGCTCGTCGTCTCCCTGACGTTCGGCGACGCGCTGTTCGCGGCGCTCGGCGCGCTCGGGCTGGTGTGAGCCGACACTGACGACGCCATTTATAAACAGATGAGCGGTGCGGCGGCGCGTGCCGACGAGCGGCCGCAGGCCGCGAGTCGCGCGCGCGAGGGAGTCGCTGGCCCCGGAGCGAAGCGGAGGGCGCCAGCGACGAGGCCGGGGAGGCGTGAGGTGCGGTTGCCGTGCGGTCGGGTGAGACTCAAAGGGGCAGTCGCGATTCCCGCTCGCTTCGCTCGCGGGAATCGCGGCTGGGGCTTTGGAGGCGTTCGCCGCCGATCGCCAATCGCTCTTTTATCGGCGAGCAGCTGCGACTTTAGCGGTTTTTACCGCCGATCGGCGATCGACGATCCGTAAGCGATCAACGACGACCTCCCCGTCTCGCTAGCTCCCAGCGCGGAGGGCGGCCGCCGTCAGTACCCGCGTTCCGACCGGGCGCTTCACGAACTCCCCGAGGTCGCGGCCGACGAGGTCGCCGACCCCGCGCTGGGCCGCCACGTCGAGCAGCCGCTGGTCGACGGTGCCGTCGACAACGACGGCTCGCGGCGCGGGCTCGGCCCCCTCCACCGCGTCGAACGCGTCTCCCGCGTCGACCTCATCGACGACGCCGAACTCGTCGCCGAGGAGCCGGGCGCGGCCGGTCTCGCCGTCGACGACCTCGTCGACGTGCGCCGCGATCGACCGCGGTTCGTCGTGCTCGCCGGTCGCGCCGTCCGAAGGTTCCTCGTCCGCGGTCGCGCCGTCAGAAGGTTCCTCGTCCGCGGTCGCGTCGTCCGAAGGTTCCTCGTCCGCGGTCGCGTTGTCGCTAGCCATCTCGTCCGCGGTCGCGTCGCCTCCGGACACCTCGTCGGTCTCTCCGGCGGCGTCGTCCGCGACGGTGTCGGTACCGCCGGCTTCTTCGGGAGTTGACGCCGAATCCGCCGGTTCTACTTCGCCACCGGAGGCGGACGCGCCGCTCGTTCCGGCGACTTCGGCGTCGGCGTCCGTCACGTCGCGCGATTCGGTCGTCGACCCGGCAGTCGGCGGCTCGGTCGATTCGGGCGACGGGTCGACCGCGTCGCCGCCCGCGGAACCGCTCGGCACCGCGCCGCCGTCGCCGACGCGCGCGGCCGACTCGGGACCGTCGTCGTCGGGTGCCACGTCGTCGGTAGTCGTCCCGTCGCTGACGGACGCCCCGTCGCCGTCCTCGGGATCCTCGTCGCCGGCGGCCGCTCGGAGATCGCCGGCGTCCGCGAGGCTCGCGTACGGGACCTTCCCGCGGAGCGCCTCGAAGACGGCGTCGCGGTCGAGGTCCTCGACGGACTCGCCGGGCGGCGCGAACGCGACGTAGTCCACGTCGCCCACCTGCGCGAGTTCGCGGAGGATGAGCTCCCCGCCGCGGTCGCCGTCGAGGAACGCGGTGACGGTCCGGTCGGCGGTCAGCTCGGCGACCGCCTCGGGGACGTTCGTCCCCTCGACCGCGACGGCGTTCTTGATCCCGCAGTCGAGCAGCGTGAGCACGTCGGCGCGGCCCTCGACGACGATGACGGCGTCTGAGTCGCCGACGCGCGGCCCGGCCGGGAGCCCCTCGTAGTCGACGATGCCCTCGACGCGGGCGGCGTCGCGCACCTCGTCTAACACGTCGCTGCTCGCGAGGCTCGTCTCCTCGAAGCCGCCCGCGATCAGCTCCTTTGCGCGCTCGACGACCTCGCGGCGCTTGGCCGCCCGTACGTCCTCGATGCTCGTCACCTCGACGGAGGCGTGACAGGGGCCGATGCGATCGATCGTCTCCAGCGCGGCGGCCAGGATCGCGGTCTCGACCTTGTCCAGGCTCGACGCGACGGTGACCTCGCCGAACGACTGGCCGTTCTCGGACTCGACGGAGACGTCGATCCGACCCACGCGCGAGGACTCCTGGAGGTCCCGGAGGTCCAGCTCGTCGCCGAGCAGCCCCTCCGTCTGGCCGAACACCGCCCCGACGACGTCGCTCCGCTCGACGACGCCGTCGGCCGCGATGGTGGCGTGTATCAGGTATTTCTCTGTGTCTTTCATGAGTGGTGAATGGTGATAGCGGGCGGTAGCGCCCGTCCGTGTATCGTTGCGCTCCTCGCGGAAAATAGCTATCGCCACGTCCCTCCGGCAACAGTTATCGAAGAAAATTTCTCTCCGATATGTGTGTTCGAACTTATTCGATAGCTCTTTGTGTTTATAGTCGTAGTTTCATTGTACATGACGCGCTTACGGAGCGATCTCGTTTGGATACCGACGTTCGCGATACTCGTTGCGTTCGCGGTCCCGTGGCCGCTGTGGGGCGTCGACCGCGTCGTCGCGGGGCTGCCGGTATGGATCTGGTGGCACGTGGCGTGGCTCGGGCTGTGCGCGGCCCTGTTCGCGCTGTTCGTCCGGCGCGGCGCGTGGGAGCGCGGGATGGGCAGGCGGGCGGGGACCGACGCCGTGGCCGCAGATTCCGCGGCCGCCGACACCGTGGCCACAGATTCCGCCGCCGTGGACGGCGCGACGAGCCGCGACCCGTCGGAGCCGACCGGGGGTAACCGCCGGTGACGCTCGGCCTTTCGCTCGGCGTCGTCGTCGGCTACCTCGTCGTCGCGCTCGCGCTCGGCCTCGTCGCGTACCGCGTCTCGGAGACGACCGCCGAGGACTACTACCTCGCGAACCGGTCGATCGGCACGCTCGTGCTGCTCTTCACGACCTTCGCCACCCTGCTGTCGGCGTTCACGTTCTTCGGCGGGCCGCACCTCGCCTACCGCGCCGGCCCAGAGTGGCTGATCGTTATGGGGACCTTAGACGGCGTCCTGTTCGCGGTGCTGTGGTACGTCATCGGCTACAAGCAGTGGCTGATCGGCGCTCGTAACGGCTACGTGACGCTCGGCGAGATGCTCGGCGACCGCTTCGGCTCGACCGGGCTGCGCGCGCTGATCGCCGGCGTCAGCCTCCTGTGGCTGTTCCCGTACGTCATGCTCCAGCAGATGGGCGCCGGGGAGGCGCTCGTCGGCCTCACCGACGGCGTCGTCCCGTACTGGGGCGGCGCGGCGCTCATCACCGGGTTCATGATCCTCTACGTCGCCGTTGCCGGACTCCGCGGCGTGGCGTGGACCGACACGCTCCAGGGGCTGTTCATGCTCTCCGTCGTCTGGGTCGCCGCGGCGTGGGTCGTCTCGGCGCTCGGCGGCGTCGGCGCCGCGACCGAGGGGATGCTGGCGGCCCGGCCCGAGTTCGGGGGCTTCGGCGGCGGCGCGTACACGCCGGAGTTCATCGTCTCCACGGCGATCACCATCGCGTTCGGAGTGACGATGTTCCCGCAGATCAACCAGCGCTTCTTCGTCGCGAAGTCGGCCGCGACGCTGAAGCGGTCGTTCGCGCTGTGGCCCGTCCTCGTCCTGCTGCTGTTCCTCCCCGCGTTCATGCTCGGCGCGTGGGCGGCCGGGACGCCGGTCGAGGTGCCAACGGATGCGAACGTGCTCCCGGTCGTGCTCGGCGAGTACACCCCCGCGTGGTTCGCCGCGCTCGTCGTCGCGGGCGCGATGGCGGCGATGATGTCCTCGTCGGACTCGATGCTGCTCTCGGGGTCGTCGTACTTCACCCGCGACCTGTACCGACCGCTCGTCGACGCCGACGCCTCCGAGCGACGCGAGGCGTGGATCGCGCGGATCGGCGTGGCGGCGTTCGCGACGCTCGCGTTCGCCGCGAGCCTGTTCCGCCCGGGGACGCTGATCGAGGTCGGCGACACGGCGTTCTCCGGGTTCGCGCTGCTCGCGCTCCCCGTGATCTGCGCGCTCTACTGGCCGCGGACGACCCGCACGGGGATGATCGCCGGCGTCGCGGTCCCCCAGGCGGCGTACCTGCTCGTCGTGCTGTCCGCCGTCGTCGGTGCCGTCCCGACCCTGCCGAAGACGGTCCTCGGCGGCTGGGACGTTGCGCTCGGGCTGATGGCGCTGTCCGGCGCGCTCACCGTGGGGGTCTCGCTGCTCACGGCGCCGACCGAGGAGGGCGACGCCTCGCGGTTCGCGGTGGCCGGGGACTGACTCGGCCGATCCCCGTCAGTCGGGATTCGACCGCCGTCGGTCTCACTCGTTCCGCAGGAACCGGAGCGTCTTCGGATCGGGCCCGTCGTAGTACCGGTCGAGCGCGGTCCCGAACGGACCGTCCCCGTCCGCGACCGCGTCGAACAGCGTCATCGACGACCGGAACTTCAGGTCGTCCGGCGACCCGAACACCTCGTGGGCCGACCGCCCCTCCAGCCCGTTGACGATCGCCGTACACTCCCGCAGCCGCGGCCCCAGCGTCGGGTGCGCGAGGTACGCGGTCGCCTCCTCGCGGGAACCGATCGCGTAGCGCTGTGACCTCCGACTGGTCCCCAACCCCTCGACCTGCGGGAACACGAACCACATCCAGTGGCTCCGCTTCCGTCCCGCGCGCAGTTCCCGCTTGGCCGACTCGATCACGCCGGCCTGCGCCTCGACGAACCGTCGGAGGTCGTGGGAGTCGTTCGGGTCGGCCATCTCCTCGGGGACGTTCTCGTCGCTTGTTTATAAGAGTGGCCGGCAGTGCCCGTTCCCGCCGCGTCGAACCCGGCGAAAGCCAAAAGACCGCTTCGCCCCGACAACGCGTATGAACGAGCCCGGCATCGAGGGCGTGCTGTTGGACCAAGAGACGCTCCACGATCGGCTCGACGACGCGTCGCCGTGGTTTCAGGAGCACTACCGGACCTTCCGGGAGTCGATGCTCGGCGAGCGCGACGGGTCCCCGTTCCCCTGCTACTTCGGGATCGAGGTCGAGCGCGAGGGCGACATGCTGTACGCCGCCTGCGAGTCGACCACGGACCCGGCCGCGCTGTTGCGGCTGCGCGATGTCCTCTCAGAGTACCTCGACACGTACCCGGACCACGCCGACCGCGCGCCGCTCGCGGTGTTCTTCAGGCCGCCCGACGACGACCGCGGCGAGGCGCACTACCACGAGCGGCTCTGGCACGTCCTGGAGTTCCTCCACGTCCACGACCCGGAGCCGTGGCCGGACGACATCCCGGTCGACCCCGACACCCCGCGGTGGGAGTTCTGCTTCGGCGGCGAGGCGCTGTTCCCGACCTCGCGCGCCCCCTTCTACGACGACCGGAAGAGCCGCTACTCGCCGGTCGGCTTAGAGATCACCTTCCAACCCCGGAGCGTCTTCGAGGGGATCACCGCCGACACCGAGGCGGGCGAGCGCGCCCGCGAGACGATCCGAGGCCGGATGGAGGAGTACGACGGGGTCTGTCCCCACGCCGCCCTCGGCGACTGGGGCGCCGAGGGCGACCGCGAGTGGAAGCAGTACCTGTTCCGCGAGGACGACGACGCGAGCCCGGACGCCTGTCCGCTCGACCCGACGCGCGAACACCCCAAGGCGTCCGAGTCGCTGCTCGAACCCGGCGCGTGGCGGGCGTTCGACGCGGCCGACACCGGGAGCGAATCCGACGCGCCCGTCAGTTCCGGACTCGGCGATGACTGACGACGCGGTCCTCCTCCTCGTCGACTTCCAAGTCGGGTTCGACGAGCCGGGGTGGGGCGAGCGCAACAACCCCGACGCCGAGGCGGTCGCGGCCGCGCTCCTCGACCGCTGGCGCGAGACGGACCGGCCGGTCGCGCACGTCCGCCACGCCTCGACGGAACCCGACTCGCCGCTGCGTCCGGACGCCCCCGGCTTCGCGTGGAAGCCGGAAACGGCGCCCGCCGGGGGCGAGCCGACCTTCGAGAAGTCGGTCAACGGCGCGTTCCTCGACTCCGGGCTCGACGAGTGGCTCCGCGAGGCCGGGCACAAGTCGCTCGTCGTCTGCGGACTCACCACCGACCACTGCGTCTCGACGACGACGCGCGAGGCCGAGAACCGAGGCTACGACGTGCGCGTGGTCGCCGACGCGACCGCGACGCACGCCCGCGAAGCGCCCGACTGGGAGCGGATCGACCCGGAGACCTCCCACCGCGTCGCGCTCGCGCACCTGAACGGCGAGTTCGCGACAGTCGTCGAGAGCGACGACCTGCTCGCCGACCGCTGAGGAGAACCGCCCGTACGGCCCGTCGGTGACGGCGTCGCGGTCGACCTCGAACGTCGAGGAATTCGGTATTCCGACGGAGCCACCAAGCGCGGGGATCTACCGCGACCCGCACAGCAGAGAACGGAGGGACACCGCGCCGGTCGCGGCCGCTCCGTGCCCCGCACGCGGCCGCCCGGCGCCCGCGAAGGGAAACCTCTTAATGGACTACGCGCGGAGTTCGTGGTATATGAGCAACGGCGATGACGACCCGGCCGACGCCGCGGACGACGGCGAGCCGGCGGAGACGGCCGCTCCGACGCTCCCCGACGACGCGACCGAGGAGTCCCTCACCGAGTACCTCGACGAGATCGCCGACCGCCTCGAGGCCGCCGAGACAGAGGCCGACCTCGACGACGTCGAGGCGCTCTTAGCCGACGCGGAGACCGGTATCGAGGAGGCCGACCTCCCCGAGCCGGACGAGGACGATGAGGACGCGGACGACCCGCGCGGCGACCTCGAAGACCGCGTCGCGGAGCTTCGCGACGGCGTGGACGACGCCCGCGGCCCCTACGGGGAGGACGTCGTCGACGCGATCGAATCCGCCGCCGGGACGGTCGAAGACACGGAGTGGACCGACGACGGGCGCGAGGACGTCGCGGCCGCCGTCGAGTCGTTCGTCGACGCGGCCGCCGACGCGATCGACGACGCGCTCGGCGACGCCGATGAGGATCCCGAGGCGCTTCTCGCGGAAGGCGAGGCGGCCGACGCCGCGGCGCCGGCCCCCGTCGATCAGCTCGTCGCGGCGCTCGACGCGGTCGCCGGCGCGGTCACTGACGCCGACCTCGACGCGGATGACGACGCCGACGACATCGCCGCGCTGCTGGACGCGACCGACGAGCTGGAGGCCGGCCTCGACGACGCCGAGGAGTGGGACGACCTCGAAACCCACGAGCAGCTCCGTGCGCAGGGATACTACGACGTGCTCGGCCACTACAAGGACTTCCCCGTCGAGTGGGCGGCGCTGAAGGAACACGAGGCGCGGGGCAACGTCGACATGATCCTGCTCGCGCTCGACTCGCTCCAGTCCGAGTTCATGGAGCGCCACTGCCTGGAGGCGTTCGAGCGGATGGGCAAGCGCGGCAAGACCGAGGCGTCGGTCGAGGAGATCCTCGGCCGCGCCGAGAAGCGCGACCAGCCCGCGATCCGGATCCTCGGGACGATGGCGGCCGAAGAGGCGACCGACACCCTCGTCGAGTACGTCCCCGAGGACTCGAACCCGCAGCTCCAGAAGGTCGTGTTCAAGGCGCTCGGCGAAATCGGCGCGTCCGAGGCGGTCCAGCCGCTCGCGAACCAGCTCGACCCCGACGGCGACACCGACGAGCTCGTCCGCCCCCACGCCGCCCGCGCGCTCGGGCTGATCGGCGACACCCGCGCCGTCGACCCCCTCGCCGACGCGCTCGAGGCGCACCCGTCCGACGACGTCCGCGCGGCCGCCGGCTGGGCGCTCCGCCAGATCGGCACCCGCGAGGCGCTCGAAGCGGTCGCCGAGTACGCCGACGAACACTCCTTCGTCGTCTCGACCGAGGGCGAGAAGGCCCGGGACGCGCTCGACGACGAGGCGGAACCGGCGCCGACCGCCTGACGCGGCCCGCGTGATGCGGACCGACTGACCCGACCCGCTCCGCCCGCCGTTCGACCGACCCTTTTCACCGATACCGAGGGCACTCCCCTCGTGTCACCCGCTCCGTTCCGTGTCCCGATCTACTCGACCGCGAGCGTCGCCGCCGTCGTCGCGCTCGGACTGCTCGTCTCCGCGGCCGTCGTCCCGGTCGCCGTCGCTGGCGATGCCGGAACCGGCCCGGGAGTCGGCAGACTCGACCCCGGCGGCGCTGCCACCGCCCCGGCGAACGAGAGCCCCGAGAACCTGACGCTCGTGTCCACGACGCCGCGGATCGTCGAGCTGTTCCCGAACCCGACGACCGCGGAGAACCGCGGCGAGTACCTCGTCGTCCGGCTCCCCGAGCGCGGGAACTGGTCGCTCGCCGACGGACACCACGAGGCGGAGGTCCCGGCGAACGCCAGCGGCGTCGTCGCCCTCTCGATGGACCCCGCGAACGCGACGCCCCTGCTCGCCGACGAGACCGCGGTCGCCGGCAACGGCGGCACCGGGGACCCGACGCTCCGCGCGCTCGACGACCACTTCCCGCTCGCCGCGTCGGGCGACCGGATCGCGCTCCGCCGGAACGGGACGACGGTCGCCGCGGTCGACTACGACCGCGCGCCCGAGGGACACCGGTGGCGCGCCGACTGGGGGGAGTGGCGACCCCGCGGGTACGAACGCCGGTCGCCGCGTCGGACCGCGAACGCCGCCGTGACGCCGTTCGTTCTCCCCGACAGCCCCGGCCTGCCGGTCGAGCCGCTCCGCGACGCCGAGGACCGCCTGTTCGTCGCCGGCTACACGCTGACCTCGGAGCGGGTCGCCGACGCGCTCGTCGCCGCCGCGGACCGCGGCGTCCGCGTCCGCGTGCTGCTGGAGGGGTCGCCGGTCGGCGGTTTCCCGGCGCGGAGCGCGGAGCTGATCGACCGGTTGACGGCCGCCGGCGTCGAGGTCCGGATCCTCGACGGCGAGGTCGAGCGGTTCCGGTTCCACCACCCGAAGTACGCGGTCGCCGACGACCGCGCGGTCGTCCTCACGGAGAACTGGAAGCGGTCCGGCACGGGCGGGCGGAGCAACCGCGGCTGGGGCGTCGTCGTCGGAAGCGACGACACCGTGGACGCGGGCGGTCCCGGGACCGAGCGCGACGCGCTCGTCGCGGAGGACCTCGCCGCGCTGTTCGCCGCGGACTTCCGGGCGCGGGACGCGCGCTCGTGGCGCGCCTTCCGCGCCGACACCGAGTTCCACGGCGGCGGGCGCGTGAACGGCTCGTACCCGACGCGGTTCGACGCGCCCGCGAAGCCCGCGACGGCGAACGTGACCGTCCTGACCGCGCCGGGGAACGCCGCCGACCGGATCGTCGCGCGGATCGACGCCGCGGACGAGCGGGTGCTCGCGGTCGTGCCGCGGGTCGGCGGTCCCGACGATCGGATCGTCCGCGCGCTCCGACGCGCGGCCGACCGCGGGGTCGACGTCCACCTGCTGCTCTCGGACGCGTGGTACGACCGGGAGGCGAACCGGAACCTCTCCGAGTCGCTCAGGGACGAGCCGATCGCCGTCGACCTCGCCGAGCCGCGCGGCCGGTTCGAGAAGGTCCACGCGAAGGGGCTGGTCGTCGACGACACGGCGCTCGTCGGCAGCCTCAACTGGAATCCGAGCGCGGAGACGAACAACCGCGAGGTGGTGCTCGCGGTCGAGAACGAGTCGGTCGCCGACTTCTACGCTCGCGCGTACGCGGCCGACTGGCGGGGCGGCGGAATCCAGCTTCCGATCGCCTTCGTCGCCGGGTTCGGCGTCGCGCTCGCGGGAGCCGGCGCCGTCGCTCGACGGGAGCTCGCGTTCGGCTGAGAAACGAGGTCGGTGCGAACGGCCGCGGCGCCCGGCTCAGTCGTCGAGCGCGATCGTCGATGAGAGCGCCTCGTCGATCTCCGCCCCCGCCATCTTCTCGACCAGCGTCTCGATCACTTCGCTGCGGCGGCGCTTCACGAACTTGATCGAGCCGACGACGAGGTGGCCGCCCCCGGAGACGCCGGCCTCGGGGAGTTCCTCGTTCAGCTCGGTCACCATGTTCGGGATGTCGAGCCGGACGCCGTCGGACCGGAGGACGCAGAAGTCGGGGCCGTAGCCGATGGTGATGACGGGGTCGCCGGTCTCTTTCACTCTCGTGTCGTGGAGCTCGCCGGTCGTCTTGCCCGGCGCGGGGTAGGTGAATCGGTGCGCGTACTCGTCTAAGTCGATCCGGTAGAGGTGCGCGCCGGAGGCGAGCCGCTCGTGGTCGACGTGGTCCTCGACGGCGTCGAGCTGGCGCTCCACGTCGCGCTCGGCGCGCTCCGAGAGGAACTCGACGAGCTCCTCGTGGCGCGCCTCGTCGTCGCAACTGACGTTGAGCGCGTCGTTGACCAGGGTCTTCCCCTCGGAGTAGCGGAGCCAGTGGGCGGCGTAGTCGAGCGCCTCGCCGATGTCGAGGAGGTCGGACTCGTCGTACCCCGCGCCCTCGGCGAGCGCGACGTAGTCGTCCATCGCCTCCGCCTTCGAGCGGTCGGAGAGGCCGGCAACCGCCGGCACGTGTTCGAGCTCCTCGGTGAGCGACGGGTCGACGAGCCGGGCGAGCTCGACGCACATCATCCCGGTGGTGACCCGGTAGTCCTCGCCGTGGAGGTAGGGGTTCACGTGGGCGTCGAGCAGCGGCCCGACCGCCTCGGGGTCGGGGTGGTGGTGATCGACGGCCGCGATGGGGATGTCGTAGTGCGCGAGGTTCTCGTAGGCCGGCACGTCCTCCTCTGTCGACCCGTTGTCGAGCATGAGGAGGAAGGGGAGCTTCTGCCCGTGGCGCGCGCGGCCCTCCAAGGCGAAATTGAGGTCGCGGGTGACGTCCTCCATCTCGTAGTAGGGCGCCTTGCTCGGGAGCCGCTTGAACAGGTGTCGGGCGGCGTCGGGGTCGCCGTGGACCTCCTCGATGAGGTTCTCAACGGCGAGCTGTACCGGGATCGCGGCGCACATCCCGTCGCCGTCGGCGTGGTGTCGGACACGGATCGGGCGGCCGGCGAGGACCGTCCGGCGGAGCAACCGCGCGAGTTCGCGGAGGTCCTCGTGGATCGGCTCGAACGCCTCCCAGTCGACGAGCGGCTCGACGTCGGCCGGCTCGGCGCGCTCGTCGAGGGCCGCCTCGAAGCGATCGCGGGCTTCGGCGGCGCGCTCGTCGGGGAGCCGCGTCAGCGAGTCGACCTCCAACTGGAGCGCGTTCTCGCGGCTCTCGATCGCCCCCGAGACGTGGACCATGTCGCCGACCTCGACCTCGGGGTACGCCCGGACCCCGGCGGACTCGAAGGCGGCACAGGAGAGGACGCCGGAGGCGTCCGCGACGGCGAAGACGGTGGGACCCCCCGTCTGTTTCGCCTGAACGACCTCGCCCTCGACGGTCACCTCGTCGCCCGGCGTGAGGCCCCGGACCCGAGAGACCGTCGGCTCGTGGGCGACCGTCTCGGTGCGGTAGTCGTCGGGGTCGACGTCGTCGAACGCCACGTCGCCGTTCTCCTTGACCTCGGTGAGCCGGACGATCAGCCGGTCGCCGACCGCGTAGTCGCCGTCGAGGTTCGACTCGTGGACCAGCCCGCTTACGGCGTCGGAGAGGTCGACGAACACGCCGTAGTCGACGACGCCGTTGACTTCGGCGTGGTACAGCTCGTCGACTGCGGCGTCTTCGAGGGTACAGTCCGGCGCCAGATCGTAGACGGTCGGCCGGTCGTCGGCCGCCCCCTCCGCCGCGTCGGCGTCGGGTTCGGGGCTCGAATCGCCCCGCGTGCCGGAATCCCCGGCGAAGTTTTCGCTCATGAGCAGCCTTCGGGAACGGCCGGTGTTAAGCCTGTTCTCTCGGGGCTCGGGCCGGGAGTCCGCGTCGCGTTCCGCGGTCCGGAACCCCTATGAGGCGACGGCGACTTATCCCGCTTATGCGACTGTTCCGCTCGGACGAGCTCCTCGGCATCGCCCGAGAGACCCTGGATTTCGTCCTCGAGGCGAGCGAGGAGACGCACCCCAACGAGTACATGGGGTTCCTCCGCGCGGACGACGCCCGGAAGCTCGATCTCGACCGGGACGGACAGGTGATCACCGACGTGCTCGTCATCCCGGGCACGGAGTCGAGCCCGACGAGCGCCAGCGTCCGGACACACATGAAGCCGAACGACATGCGCGCGGTCGGGTCGGTCCACTCCCACCCCAACGGCGCGCTGCGGCCGAGCGACGCCGACCTCGCGACCTTCGGGCAGGGGAAAGTACACATCATCGTCGGCGCCCCCTACGGCTGGGGCGACTGGAAGGCGTTCGACAACGAGGGGCGACAGACCACCCTCGACGTCCTCGACGTGGAGGTGCCCGACGAGCACTTCTTCGATTTCACCCAGGAGGACATCGACCGGGAGCTCGACGAGCGCGACCGCGGCGGCTTCCTCTCGTGGTTCCGATGACGCGGGTCGTCGCGCAGGGGACGTTCGACCTGCTCCACCCCGGCCACGTCCACTACCTGGAGGACGCCGCGGCCCGCGGCGACGAGCTCCACGCCATCGTCGCCCGCCGGACCAACGTCACGCACAAGCCCGCACCGGTGCTGTGCGCCCGCCAGCGGCGCGACATGGTCGCGGCGCTCGACGCGGTCGACGAGGCGCACCTCGGCGATCCGGGGGACGTGTTCGTCCCCATCGAGCGGCTCGACCCCGACGTGATCGTGTTGGGGTTCGACCAGCACCACGACGAGGCCGACATCGCCGACGCGCTCGCGGACCGGGGTATCGACTGCCGGGTCGAGCGCGCGTCCGGCCGCGAGCCGAAGTACGAGGACGAACTGCTCTCCAGTGGCGACATCGTCGACCGGATCCTCCGAGAGCGCGGCGGCGAGGCGGACGCGGACCGGGACTGAGCGCTGACGGACGCCGTCCGCTCGGGTCCGCGTTTTCGCCCGCCGCTCGCCGCCGTTTTGTCGAAGCGCGGAACATATATGGGTCCGATTCGTAATTCACGCCACGTGACGCTCCCAGACAGATTCCCCGCGGTGTTGGCCGCGGCCGCGATGGGCGTGTACCTGCTCGTCGTCGTCGGCGCCACCACCTCGCTCACCGAGGCGGCGACCGCCTGCGGCGCCTGGCCGGCCTGCGGGAACGGCGCCGCCCTCCCGACGGCGACCGAGGGGTGGATCGCCCTCGGCCACCGCGCCCTCGCCGCCGTCGTCGGTCTCCTCGTCGCGCTCTCCGCCGCGCTCGCGTGGCGGGACGGCGCCGACCGCCGGGTCAGGGTCGCGCTCGCCGTCGCGCTCGTTGTCTATCCCGCGCAGGCCGGCGTCGGCGCGCTCGTCGCGCTCGGCGACCTCCCGGCCGCGCTCGGCTCCGCGCACCTCCTGATCGGTATCGGAATCTTCGGGGCCGTCCTCGCCGCGCTCGCCTGGTGGCTGGAGGCCGAGACGGGCGACCCGGACGACGCGCCCGACGAGTTCGAACCCGGGACCGACGACCTGCCGCCGGTCGAGGAGGCCCCGGAACCGGACATCCCGTCGGCGGCGCTCCCGCGGCTGAAGGCGACCGCGACCGCGTACTTCCGGCTGATGAAGCCGCGGCTGATGTGGCTGCTCTGCCTCGTCGCCGCGGCCGCGATGGCGCTGGCGGGCGGCTCCGGTTTCACGCCGCCCGTCGTGGCGGCGACGCTCGCCGGCGGTGCGCTCTCGATTGGCGCCTCCGGGACGTTCAACCACGTCCTCGAACGCGACGTGGACAAGCGGATGCAACGCACCAGCGACCGCCCGCTCGCGACGGACCTCGTGCCCGTTCCGCACGCCCTCGCGTTCGGCGGTCTGCTGACGCTCGTCTCGCTCGGCCTGTTCTGGACGGTGAACTCCTTGACGGCCGCGCTCGGGCTTGTCGCGATACTGTTCTACAGCGTCGTCTACACGCTCGTCCTCAAACCGAACACGGTCCAAAACACCGTCATCGGCGGCGCGGCCGGCGCGCTGCCGGCGCTCATCGGGTGGGCCGCAGTCACGGGCGAGGTCGGCGGCGGCGGGGTGCTGCTCGCCGCGGTCATCTTCCTGTGGACGCCCGCACACTTCTACAACCTCGCGCTGGCGTACAAGGACGACTACGAGCGCGGCGGCTTCCCGATGATGCCCGTCGTCCGCGGGGAGACCGCGACGCGTCGGCACATCCTCTGGTACCTCGGCGCGACGCTGGTCGCCGCGGTCGCCCTCGCCGCGGCCGCCGACCCGCTCGGCGCGCTGTACGCGGTCGTCGGCGTCGGCGTCGGCGGGGTCTTCCTCTGGATGGTCGTCCGGCTCCACTACGAGCAGACTGAGGGGGCCGCCTTCCGCGCGTTCCACGCCTCGAACGCCTACCTCGGCCTGTTGCTGTTCGCCGTCGTCTTCGACGCGCTGGTGGTCTGACACGGCGATATCGTCGCGAGCGCGCCGCGACCGACCGGGACCTGTCCCTTTAATCCTGTTCGTGTCCTACGCTGTGCCATGACACGCGTTGAAGTCGAGTACTGCGTCCCCTGTGGCATGTTGAACCGCGCCCGAGACGTCTCCGAGGCGATCCTCAAGCAGTTCGGCGAGAGCGTCGACGAGGTCGCTCTGGTGACCGGCGACGACGGCGTGTTCGTCGTCCGCGCTGACGGCGAGGTCGTCTTCGACAAGACCGAAGACGAGTACGACGTCGACGCCATCGTCCGCGCGGTCAAGCCGCACGTCGGCGCGACGGCGTAGTCACTCGGCTGTTCTCAGACTGGAGACGCCCGAGGAGGACTCTTCGACGGGTTACATTGATCACTGTTCTCACGCCGCAAGCTAATTAGGACTCGCCGACAAATCTCGGTGACGATGTCGGACTCATCGGAGCGGACCCGGACCGAGGCGGTCGCCCCCGGCGATCCGGCGGTCGACGCCGCCTCCGAGAACCGGTCGCGGCTCGCGCGGACGTGGTACCGGTCGCGGTTCGGCGTCGGCGTCATCGCCGCCGACGTGCTCCTCACCGTCGGCCTCGCCGCCGGGGCGCTGCTGGTGACCGACGGCCCGTTCCCCGGGTTCGCCGGCCTCGGTTCCGGAGTCGTTCCGCCGTTCGTCCCCCTGTTCAGCCTGCTCGGCGCCCTGGGGTTCGTGTTCACCGCCCTCGTCGAGCGGTTCGACGCCTCCGTCGGCACGCTCGTCCGGTACAACCTCCGGCTGCCGGCCGCCCTGCCGCTCGGCGTCGGGGTGTACCTGCTCTCCGACATCCTTCTCGGCGGGACGACCGGCGACGCGCCCCTCGTCGCCGGCGTCGTCTTCCTCTCGGGACTGTACGTGAACCTCGCGTACAAGCGCCTGGGGGCGTTGGCGCGCCGCCTCCTCCCCGCGAGCGCCGATCGGAGCGCGGGCTCGGGAGACGGGGAGAGCTGACCCCGGCCACGCTGGACTCAGTCGGGGTCGAACACCGCACGCGCGGAGTTGGTCACGACGAGGATGCTGCTCGACGCCATCGCGAGCGCGGCCAGCAGCGGGTTGAGGACGCCGGATAACGCCAACGGGATCGCGACCGCGTTGTAGACGAACGCCCAGCCGAGGTTCTGTTTCAGCCGTCGGTTCGTCCCGCGCGTGACGGCGAACAGTTCGGGGACCGCCGAGAGCCGGTCCTCCAGGAGGACGGCGTCGGCCGCGTCCGCGGCGAGGTCGGTGCCGGAGGCGATCGAGACCCCGAGGTCGGCCGCGGCGAGCGCCGGCGCGTCGTTGCTCCCGTCGCCGACCATCGCGACCGAGCCGTCGGTGCCGAGCCGCCGGACCGTCTCGGCCTTCGCCTCCGGCGGCACCTCGGCGAACACCTCGTCGATCGCGGGGTGCTCCGCGAACCGCCTCGCGGCCGCGGGCGCGTCGCCGGTGAGCACCACCACCCGACGGCCGTCCGCGTCGAGGTCGGCGACCACCGACTCCCACCCGTCGCGCACCTCGTCGCCGACCGTCAGGACGCCGCGGCCGCGACCATCCCAGCCGACGTAGACGGGCACGTTCCCGCGGTCGCGGGCGGTCGCTCCCGCCTCGCGGAGCGTGTCCGGTATCGGCCAGCCGCGCTCGTCGAACAGGCCGGGGTGGCCGACGACGACCTCGTCGCCGTCGACGCGCCCCGCGACCCCGCGGTCGAAGACGTCCACGTCCGTCGCTGACGGGCCGCTCGGGGCGGGCGCGTCGTCGGTCTCGCCGACGCCGTCGGCGGTCGAGTCCGCCGCGGTCGCCGCGCCGCCGTCGGTCGCCGGCCGCCCAACCGTTCGCCCCTCCGAGTCTCCCAGCACTCCGGAGACGATCGCCTCGGCGACCGGGTGGACCGAGGCGCGCTCGACGGCGGCGGCGCGGTCTCGCACGCGGTCGACCGGCGTCCCCGCCGCGGCCGTCGCGTCGAGCAGCCGCATCTCGCCGTCGGTGAGCGTCCCGGTCTTGTCGAGGACGACGGTGTCGACGTCGCTCGCCGACTCGAAGACGGCGTCGGAGACGACGACGATGCCGCGGTTCGCGGCGTCGCGGATCCCGGCGGCGACCGCGAGCGGCGTCGCCAGGCCGAGCGCACACGGACAGGAGACGATGAGCACCGTCAGCCCGACGAGCGCGGCCTCGATCGGCGCCGACCCGAGCGCCAGCGTCGCGGCGGCGCCGACGGTCGCGACCGCGACGACGAGGGGGACGAACACCGTCGCCAAGCGGTCGACGAGCCGCTGGACGCCGGACCGCGAGCTCTGGATCTCCCACAGCAGCCGCACGAGGGTGTCGAGGGTGTTCGCCGCGTCCTCGCCGACCTTGACGACGACCGGCGAGTCGGTGACGACGGTCCCGCCCCGGACCGCGTCGCCCTCGCGTTTCGTGGCGGGGAGGGACTCGCCGGTGACGAGCGCCTCGTCGACAGCGGCCGTTCCCTCGGCGACGGTCCCGTCGAAGGGCACGCGCTCGCCGGGGCGCACGAGCAGCCGGTCGCCGGGGGCGACCGCGTCGGCGGCGACGGTCTCGCCCGCCTTGGTCCGCACCGTCCGGTCCTCGGTCGTCGTCAGGTCGGCGAGCATGCCGGTCGCCCGCCGCTTGATTATCGACTCGTAGTGGTTGCCCGCGGTGACGACGAGGATGACCGCGATGGTCACGTCGAAGTAGAGGTCGGTCCGGCCGACGAGCAGCGCGAGCGTGCTGTACGCGTACGAGCTCGTCGCCGCGAGCGACACGAGCAGGTCCATGTTCGGCTGTCGCGCCCGGAGGCTCACGTACGCGCCGCGCAAGATCGGGTAGCCGGTGTAGAACAGCACGATGGAGGCGAACAGCCAGATCTGCGCGAAGAGGTAGGTCCCGGAGACGCCGCCGAGGTCGACGATCGGCTCGTACCCGAAGTAGGTCGGATACAGGAAGAGGACGTACCACAGCATCGCCATCATGCCGAAGAACCCGCCGCCGATGAGGAACCGCACGACGGCGTCGTCGTCCTCCGCGTCCGGGTCCGCGCGGTCGCTCGCCGAGTACCCCGCGACCGAGAGCCGGTCGGGCAGCTCGTCCGCGTCCACCGCGTCCGGGTCGTAGTCGACCCGGATCGTGTCCGTGGCGTAGCTCGCCTCGGCGGCCGCGACCCCGTCCTGCTCGCCCGCAGTCATCTCGAGGAACGACTCGCAGGTGGCGCAGTGCATCCCGTCGACGTGGAGGAACGTCGTCTCGCCGTCGAACTCCTCGCCCGGCGTCGCGTCCGGACGCCGCGCGTCGAGGTCGTCGAGGTCCTCGACGTCGTCGAGCGAGCGCGCGACCGTCAGGCACCCGCGGCAGCAGAACTCGCCGTCGACGTCGGGCGCGGTGTGCGGGTCGTCCCCCGTCGGGAGGTCACAGAGCGTACAGCCTGTCATTGGT
>NZ_NEWI01000140.1:0-6074 GCF_002135005.1 Halorubrum sp. SD612
GACGATCTGCGTCTCGCCGCAGCGAGCGCAGGTCTTCACCTCCTTGACGGTCGTGACGACCTCGTCGCCCTCCTCCTCGCGCTCGCGCTGGAGTTCGGGCTCGTCGAAGTCGTGTCCGAGCAGACACCTGAGTCCCATTGTGCCACCCTGCGGTGCCGAGGGTAAAAAACGCCCCGTCGGCGTCCGACGCTCGGCACACGACCGTTTCGGGGGCGACGGCGCCGCCGCTCCCGGGTTCGGTCGCCGCGCGCCGCGGACACAGACTCTTTGTGGATCGCTCGCGTACCGTACCTCGACATGCCTACCGTATCCTACAAGGGCGAGGAAATCGAGTGCGAGAAGGGCGCCAACCTCCGCGACGTGCTCAAGGAAGCCGGTCTCTCCGTCTACAACGGCAAGATGGAACAGCTCAACTGCCGCGGCGCCGGGTCGTGCGGTTCCTGTGCGGTCCAGGTCGAGGGCGACGTCAGCGAGCCGAGCAAGAAGGAGCGCGCCCGCCTCTGGCTCCCGCCGCACCACCCGAGCCACGACGTCCGCCTCGCCTGTCAGACGAAGGTCGAGGGCGACGTCGAAGTGACGAAGGGCCGCGGGCTCTTCGGACAGCACATCTGAGCGCGGACCCGCCGCTCTCGCCGCTTTTTCAGAGATCGACTGCGCACGCGACGAGCGGTACGCTGGTCGGGAGTAAAATATGGCCGCGGCGAGCGTGAGCCCGCGACGCGGACGAAAACGTTTGGTACCGTGTGTCAGAGTCGCGTTCGGCGTCAGCCGGACCGACCCACCTTTCGGATCGGCTTACTGCCGAACGACGTTGGTCGCGCGGGGGCCCTTCTCGGAGGACTCGATGTCGAACTCGAGCTCCTGGCCCTCTTCGAGGTCCGGGCCGCCGACGTCTTCCATGTGGAAGAACACGTCGTCGTCCGCGTCGTCAGTCTCAATAAATCCGTAGCCGCCAGTGTCGTTGAAGAAATCAACCTTTCCGGTCGCCATTGCGTTCATAGAGAGCGCCCGGCCGGGCATAAGGATTGCGAGTGTACAGTTACCACGACTCTGGATGAACGTTCGTTCTCGAAAAGACGCAACTCTGCGGACGGACTCTGACTGTTCGACGGATTCGCGGCGCGCGATCCGCCTATCCGTCGAGTTCCCGCCGCTTCTTCCGACGCCGACGTTTATGTCTCCGGGCGCGAAAGCGGTGCGTGTGTCTCACGCGCACCGAGCGGACGGCCCCGGCCTGACGCTCCGCGAGAACGGTCCCGCCCTGCTGGTTCCGGCGGCGTGGGGCGTCGCCGCGGGGGCGGTCCTCGGCGTCGTCTCCGCGCACGCGCTGTTCGTGGCGCACGTCGTCATGAGCGTCCTGCTCGTCGCCTTCGTCGCCGCCTCGTGGCGCGACATGGCGACGGGCGTCCTCCGCGCGTGGAAGCTGGCGATACTCGCCGGCACGCCGGTCACGCTCGCGGGCGTCGCCGGGTTCCTCGCGCGCGACGGGACCGTGCCCGCGCTCGCGGCCGCGGTCCCGGCCGACGCGCTCCTCGCCGTCGCCTTCTACGGGTGGATGCTGCTGCCCGCGCCCGCGTTCGTCTACACGGGCCTGCGCGACCCGGCGGTCCCCCGCTCGCTCGTCCACCACGCCGCGGCCGCGTGTTCGGTCGCGGGCGCCGCCGTCGCCGCGCTCGGAGGGTCCGCGACGGGGACGGTCGCGGGCATCGCGCTCGTCGGCCTCGGCCAGACCGCCGGCATCCTCGCGGCGACCGCGCTGTACTGACCGACCGCCGCGTCGCTCCGCGCCGGTCGCCTTCCCGTCACCGCACCGCTCGGTCGAGCGTCCGCCGGAGCGCCGCCCGGTGGAACTCCACGGCGGCGCCGCGGTCGACCGGCGGGTACCGCGGGTTCGTCACGACCCCCTCGCCGTCGACGACCGCGCTCGCGACGGCCGCCGCGCGGTGCGCGCGCTCGACCGGCGGGAGCGGGGCGACCGACTCGTACCCGTCGCGGAACGCCCGCCGGAGCGGTTCGGCCTCGCTCGCCGGCACGTACCAGTCGGCGACCAGGTGTTCCGCCTTCGCGACCGACACGCCCCGCGGCGCGGCCAGCGGCGCCTCCCAGTCGAGGACGGCCGTCACCGCGCCGTCGGCGACGAGGGCGTTTCCCGGTCGGAAGTCCCACGGGAACAGCCGCGGCTCGTCGTCGCCCCCGCCCGACTCGTTGACGGCCTCTCGGAGCGGCCCGCGGAGGTCGTCGAAGTCGGCCGGGAGCCGCGACAGGTGCCGCTCGCCGAACCGCCGCACCCACGACTCGGCGTCGGTCGGGTCGCGGACGGACAGCGACGCGCCGCGCTCGGCGACCGCCTCCGAACCGAACGCTCCCCCGGCGGCCGCTCCGTCGCCCGCCGGGTCGTCGACCGCGACCCGCCCGCACCCGGAGAACCGGAACGCCTCGTGGATCGCGGCGAGGTATCGCCCGAGCGCCCGCGCCACATCGCACCGGTCCGCCGGGTCGAGGCCGACGAACGCCTCGTGGAGGTCGCGCCCCCCGACCAGCGGCGTGACGAGCCAGCCGGTCCCGTCGACGACGCCGGCGCCGAGCGGACGCGGCACGGGAACGTCGGTCCGCGCGCCGATCGCCGCCAGCAGCGCCGCCTCGGTCCGGACCCTCCTCGGCGCCTCGGCGTACTGGACGACCACCGATCCGGCGGCCTCGAACCGCACCGCCTCCGTCAGCTTGCGGTTCCCCCGTCCCAGCGATTCGACGCTCACGGGCGTCGCCCCCGGTCGCGTCGCCGCTAGGGCCCGCTCGCGGACCGCGTCGCTCACTCTCCCTCCGCCCCGGTCGCGGTCTCGCTTCCGGTCCCCGTCGCGGTCTCGCTTCCGGTCCCCGTCGCGGTCTCGCTTCCGGTCCCCGTCGCGGTCTCGCTCTCGCTCTCGACCGCGGGTCCGCACCCCTCTCTCAGCACCCCCGCGACCTCCTCCAGCGAGTCGACGACGTAGTCCGGGCGGTACGGGGCCGCCGCGTCGTCGGGGTCCGCCCGGAGCCACGCGGACCGGAGGCCGGCGTTGTGCGCGCCGGCGACGTCGTACCCCAGCGAGTTCCCGACGTACAGCATCTCGCGCCGGTCGACCGACAGCGCCGCGGCCAGCCGTTCGAACGGCTCCGCGTGCGGCTTCCGGCGCGGCAGGTCCCCGGCGTACACGACCGCGTCGACGCGGTCGGCCAGCCCCAGCGACTCCACCTTCGTCCGCTGGCGTTCCTCCGGGCCGTTCGTGAGCACGCCAACCGGTCCCGCGGCCGCCGCGGCCGCCAACGCGTCGGCCGCGCCCGGGAGGTACGCGACCCGCGACTCGTCCGCGACCGCCTCGAACGCCTCGGCGAGGGCGATGGGGTCGACCTCCCGGCCGTACCGGGCCGCCAGCCGCGCGAACCCCGCGCCGAGGTAACCGACTCGGTCGTCCGGGTCCGGCGGCCCGTCGAGGAGGGGCCACAGCTCGTCGGGCTCGCCGAACGGCTCGACGCCCGCCCGCTCGAACGCCCGTCGATAGAGGGCGGTCACGTCGCCGTCGTGGCGGCACAGCGTGTCGTCGAGGTCGAACGCGACCGCCGCGAACCGGTTCATGGGAGCTAGGTGGCGCCGCGCGGCGAAGTCGGTTTCGGCGACGGGCCCGTACCCCCCGACGATGGCCGACCCCGAGGACACCTACGACTGCGAGACGTGCGGCGCGAGCGTCGCCGTCGCGGACGCCCGCCGCTCGGAACCGTTCGGCGACCTCGACCCCGACGCGTGGCAGACGCTGGACTGCCCGCGCTGCGGCGACCGGCTCGCGACCGTCTTCGTCGGCGGCGAGTGACCCGCGGCGACACCCCACAGTATCTACGTGTCCGGCCCGTGATCGGCACATGGTCGACGCCGGGACGGCCTACCTCCTCGTGACCGGCGCGCTGCTGCTCGTCGCGCTGGCGGTCGGAGTCAGGGCCCTCGTCGGCATCTTCCGGGAGGGCCGCGAGCGCAGCCGCAGGCGGCGCGCGGGCGAGATGGAGCGGTACACCGAGGACCCCGTCTACGAGCGCGACCCGCCCGACCCGGACGGCGCGACCTCGTCGACCTGCCCGCAGTGCGGCGCGGAGAACGACTCGAAGTTCACCTACTGTCGCGAGTGCGCGGCGCCGTTGGGTCCGAATTACTGACCCCACCCGCTCGCCGTCGCTCGCGGGTTCAGAATACGCCGCCTCCCCGATTGGAACTCGCCGAGAGGCTCGCCCTCGCTGCGCCCGGGCTCGCGACTCGTCTGCTCAAATCGGCTCGGGAGCATCTTCACTGCTCACGGTTCGGTCGCTTCGCTCCCTCACGAGTTCGCAGGAAAATGCCGCCTCCCCGATTTGAACACCGGAAGACTTCGCTCCGCTCGTCTTCCGAGCCCCCGCTCGCGGGGACGGGGGACAGCTCGATCTCCAGTTGAAGTCGCAGCCTTCCGAATCGAGATCGCGTCGAAAATGTATGCCGCCTCCCCGATTTGAACGGGGGACAGCTCGATCTTCAGTCGAGTGCTCTCCCAGTCTGAGCTAAGGCGGCTCGCACTCGCATCAACGCCGATTCGAGACAAAAGGATTTCGAAAGGCGGCGCGCCGATCGGTTTCTGCCGACCCGTCTTCTCCGTCCGCCTCTCGGCCGCGCTCACGACGAATCTCTTCGACACCGACGAGATCGTCGCGATCAACCATACCGACTGCGGGATGACGGCGCGCCCGACGATGCCGTTCGGGAGGGGCTCGAAGCGCGGGCCGGGGACCTCGACGCCGCCGACCTCGACCCCTCGCTGCCGGAGCTGACAATCGGGGACGCCGACCTGCTGGATTGGGTGAAGATGACCGACGACGTCGACGCGGCCTGCGCCGCGCAGGTGGAGTACCTCCGAGGGTCCGCGTTCGTTCCCGACGACACGACCGTCTCCGGCTACGCCTACGAGGTCAAGTCCGGCGAGCTCCGCCCCCCGACGAGCGGATCGCCGAGGGGATCAGCGAGCGGCGGGCCTGACCGGCGATCGCGGGCGAGCGTTCCCGCCCTGCGCCCCGAGGTGTGACGTTTTTATGCGCCCGCGGCGAATCGCGTCACGAATGGACCGAGTACGCGCGCCCGCGGTCGGGCGAGGTGGTGTCGGTGGGCGCTGACGGCGACGGCGTCTCCGGATCGGACGCCCCCGCCGAGGCGAGCGCCGACGCCGGCGCGGACGCTGCGATCGACGATGCCCCGGTCGTCGCCGGCTTCTTCTCCGGCTGCGGCGGCCTCGACCTGGGGTTCGAGCGGGCCGGCTTCGACGTCGCCCTCGGGAGCGACCAGTGGGAGCCGGCCGCGGAGACGTACCGCCGCAACTTCTCGGACACCGAGTTCCTCGACGGCGACGTCCGCGAGCTCGACGCGCCGGCGATCCGCGAGGCGGTCGCGGGCGCCGGCTACGACCCCGACGGGATCGACGTCGTGATCGGCGGCCCGCCGTGTCAGGGGTTCAGCCGGCTCAACAACGAGCAGATCGAGCTCGACGAGATGGAGAAGGACCGCCGGAACACCCTCTTCGAGGAGTTCCTCCGGGTCGTCTCGGTGCTGGAGCCGCAGTTGGTGTTGATGGAGAACGTCCGCGATCTGATCAACCGCCAGACCAGCGACGACCGGTACGTGAAGGACCTCATCGTCGACGAGTTCGCCGCTCACGGCTACAAGTGCGAGTACCGGGTGCTGGAGGCCGAGCAGTACGGCGTCCCCCAGAAGCGCCGCCGGATCTTCTTCATCGGGACCGACCGCGACGTGCCGATCCGGTTCCCGGAGCCGACGACGCCCGAGGGGAGTTGGCGCACCGCGGGCGAGGCGCTCGCGGACGCGACCGACGACCTGCCGAACATGACGTACGCGGACACCGGCGAGAAGACGCTCGAACGCATCCGGCACGTGCCCCCGGGCGGCTACTACCGCGACCTCCCCGACCGGCTGAAGACGAAGAAGTACCAGTGCGACTGCGAGGACACCGACGCCTGCCCCCACGAGCCGGAGATCGTCAAGCGCTACGGGACGTACCTGCGCCGGCTCGACC
>NZ_NEWI01000141.1:0-6024 GCF_002135005.1 Halorubrum sp. SD612
GCCCCGCAGTCCCCGACGACGTGATCGACTGCGCGAACTCGGGGACGACGATGCGCCTCGTCACCGCCGCGGCCGCGCTCGCCGACGGGACGACCGTCCTCACCGGCGACGGGTCGCTGCGCTCGCGCCCGCAGGGGCCGCTCCTCGACGCGGGACAACGGGCGGGCGCCGCTCGTCGTCACCGGTCCGCTCTCCGGCGGCGAGGTCGCGATCCCCGGCGACGTCTCCTCGCAGTACGTCACCGCGCTGCTGATGGCGGGCGCGGTCACGGAGGAGGGGATCGACGTCGAGCTCACGACGGAGCTCAAGTCGGCGCCGTACGTCGACATCACGCTCGAACTCCTCGCCGACTTCGGCGTCGAGGCGGTTCCGGTCGACGCGACCGGCGACCCGCTCGACGGCGCCGCGGGCGCCGCGGGCTTCTCGGTCCCGGGCGGCCAGTCGTACGAGCCCGCGGGCGACAGCTACGCCGTGCCGGGCGACTTCTCCTCCATCTCGTACCTGCTCGGCGCGGGCGCGGTCGCGGCCGCGCCCGGCGAGGCGGTCCGGATCGAGGGCGCGCGCCCCAGCGCGCAGGGCGACGCCGCGATCGTCGAGGTCGTCGAGGAGATGGGCGCGCCGGTCGACTGGGACCGCGAGGCCGGCGAGATCGCGGTCGAGCGCGCCGACCTCTCGGGCGTCGCGGTCGACGTGGGCGACACGCCCGACCTCCTTCCGACGATCGCCGCGCTCGGCGCGGTCGCCGACGGCGACACCCGGATCGAGAACTGCGAGCACGTCCGCTACAAGGAGACCGACCGCGTCTCGGCGATGGCCGAGGAGCTCGAAAAGCTGGGCGCGGAGACGACCGAGGAGCCGGACGTGCTCACGATTCACGGCGACGCGAGCGATCTCACGGGAGCCACCGTCGACGGCCGCCACGACCACCGGATCGTGATGGCGCTGTCCGTCGCCGCGCTCGCCGCCGAGGGGACGACGACCGTCCGCGGCGCCGAACACGTCGACGTCTCCTTCCCCGGCTTCTTCGGGACCATGGCCGACCTCGGGATGACCGTCGATCGCGACTGACGCGCGGAGAAGCCAATGGTTATAGCCGTTCGCAATATACACAATATCAAATGGTGGCAGACAGCAGATGAGCGGCGAACCGTCGCCGAACGAAGAGGCGGGCGGACCGAACGCGGCGCTCGTCGTCGGCGTCGTGTTCTCGACGATCGTCGCGCTCACCGTTATCGCGTACACCGTGACGGTGAGCGCGGTCAACGCGTTGGCCGTCGACCTGCTCGCGTACCCGATCGCCGGGGTCGCGCCGTTCGTCGTGATCACCGGCGCCATCCTCACGATCCCGATCATGATCCCGACGGCGCTGGTCTCGATGAAGCGGCTGGGCTGACGCCGACGGCGGCGCCGAACACGTCGGCGTCCCCTTCCCCGACTTCTTCGACGCGCTGACCGACCTCGGGATGGCCGGCGATCGCGACGGCGCGATCGAATAACTATTCATAAACAACCGGCTGTGCGGTGGCGCGTGCCTGCGAGCGGCCGCCGGGGGCGGCCGCGAGGAGCACGCGCGAGGGAGTCGGGCGCTTCGAGGGCGACCGAAGGGAGCCCGAAGGATGCGCCCGACGAGGCTGGGGAGGCGTGAGGTGGTGCGGTCGCTGTGCGGGGCGGGACTCAAAGGGGCAGTCGCGAGGCGGGCGCAGGCGACGTAAGCACCGCAACGAGGGAGCGAACGAAGTGAGCGACCGAGTGAGGAGCGCAGCGAGCGTGCGGCCGCCTCGCGACTGGGGCTTTGGCGGCGTTCGCCGGCGATCCACAGTCAGCCATTTATAAACACGATTGCTCAGCCAAATGCCTATTTGTCGCCGTTTCACGAGGCAGGTTATGTCCCCCAAGCGGCGGGCCGTCATCCTCCTCGGCGCGGGCGCGGTCGGATTCGGCGCCCTCGGGTACCGCGCACTGACGGACTGCGAGGAGTTCGCCCGCTTCGCGTTCGAGTACCGGGGCGCGGACGACGCGCCGAACCGGCTGACGATCGAACACACCGGCGGGACGGAGCGGCTCCGCGCGGGAGACGCGTTCGTCACCAACGTCAGCACCGACTACGAGGCGGGCGAGTCCGACACCCTCGCGTGGGCCGAGTTGGACGACGACCTCGACCCGGACGACGCGATCGCGGGGAAGCGGTACGGATTCCGATCCGGTTCCCGGACGTCGTGACGGTCCGGTGGCGTCGTAAGGACGACGAGGAGGTCGTCGGGGCGTGGGTGTACGACGACGACGAGCGGTGACTCTCCCCCGTCGACTTCGTCGACCGCCCTCGCTGTGGCCCGGCTGACTCCTGAGCCCGAACCGCTTTTGCGCGCGGCGACGCACCGGCCGGGCATGGTCCTCGAAAGCGTGCGCTCCTCACCCCATCTCGTCGGCGCCTCCCCGGCGAGGGGGCTGCTCGCGCTGGCTGTTGGCGGCGTCCTCCTGCTCGCCTCCCTCGGATTCGCGCTCGGGTTAGACGTCGGGCTCTCCCTCGGCTGGATCGCGCTGACGCTCGGGATCGCCGTCGCGGCGGGGTTCGCGGGTGCGGGTCTGGTCCCGGCCGTCGGCTCGCTGTGGCTCGTCGGACTCTGGTGGTTCGCGTTCCCGCCGCTTGTCGGCTCCCTCACCGGTCGCTGGGCGGAGTCGGCGCGGTACAACCACCCGCGAATGGTGGGATACGGGTACGAGTCGGCGCGCGCGGAGCTGCTCGGCGGGATCGAGTACGGAGTTAAATATGGGCTGCTGTTCGCGGTCGTGATCGGACTCGTCGGGTACGGGGCCGGGATGATCAGTAGTCGACTCGCGACACGGGCGAGCGAGTCTCGATAAGCCCTCGTTCGTTTATAAATACCTGACTGCGGATCGACGGTGACCGCCTCCAAAGCCCCAGCCGCGAGGCCGCAGTAGGCGACGTAAGCACCGCAGCGAGCGGAGCGACACAGGAGCGCAACGAGCGTACCGCGGCCTCGCGGCTGGGGCTTTGGAGGTTGTCACCACCGATCCACCAGCGACTGCGTGTGAGATATCGACGTATTAGTCGCTCGCCTCGGCGGCCGTCTCGAAGACAACCCACTCGGGGTGGGCGTCAGGCTCGTCGGGGAAGTACGTCCCCTCAGTCCCGCACGCCGTGACGAGCCGACAGGTCGAGCGCTCGGGCGGCCAGACGACCTCGACGCGCTCGCCGCTGGCTCCCGCCTCGCTGCCCTCCGTCACCCGAACCGTCACCTCCTGCCGGTAGGTGAACGTCGCGCCGGCGGGGTCGACGAGCGTCACGGTCACGGCGACCGCGTCGCCCTCGGGGTCGAACGGCACGGGGTCGCCCGCCTCGGGGTCGCCCGCGGCCGCCGCGCCGGGCAACCGGACGCCCTCTGGCGTCACCGCCCAGTCGACCGCGAGCGAGTCGCCGAGATCGCTCACCGTGTAGGAGACGTGGTCCGGACCGCCCGGAGCGCCCCGTCGCGGGTCGACGCGGACCTGCGCGCGGGCGACGCGGTCCGGCACGCCGACGGTCGTCTCGGCGTCGATCCGAGCGCCAGTGCGCCGGTCGAGCGGTTCCAGCTTCGGCGTGACGCGGGTCTCCGGATCCGCGGTCCAGACCCCCTGATAGCCGTAGCGGTACAGGGTGCGGTCCGGGTACGCGTCCAGCACCGCGAAGTTCTCGACCGGGTCGCGGTCGAGCGCGTACACGACCTCGCCGTCGAGCCCCGGCCCGTTCCGGAGGTACTGGAACGGGTGGTTCTGCCACTCGCCGTACGGCGTCGGCACGAAGACGAGCCCGCCCTCGAAGGTCGTCTCGTCGAACGGCGCGTACGCGGCCTCGTGTTTCGCGTCGACCGCGGCGTTCCGCTCGATCGGATCCGCGGCCGCGTCGACCGCGGCCACGCCCGCGACGACGACCGCGCTCGCGACGACGACCGCGATCGCCACGCGGGCGACCGTCCCCGAGGCGCCGCGGGAGACGAGCCGGTCGCGGGCCGCGGACAGCGCCCGGGCGGCGGCGGCGACGGCCAGCCCGCCGAACACCGACAGCGGGACGAGCAGGTCGAAGTGATAGAACGGGCCGAACAGCGACGCGAGCCCGTCGGTCGGGTCCGAGAGGTCGGCGAGCGCGTTGTGCGTCCCCCAGAAGTAGAGGTTCCCGACGACGACAGAGACGGCGACGCCGACGAGCAGCGCCGTCGCTGTCCGTCGGAAGCCGGGCGTACCGGACGCGTCGTCGGCCGCCCGGTCGTAGAGGAGTCCGCGCGGATCGCCGGTCGCGCGCCACCCGCGGAGCGCGACCGCGCCGCCGACGAGCGCCGCGAGCGTTCCGAGCGGGCCGGCGGCGAACCAGCGGGTCGCGATCTCCCGGAGCGCGTACCCGTTCGACTCCAGCGCCAGCCCGAGGGTGTAGTCGACCGAGTGGCCGAGGATCCGGCGCTCGCCGAAGCCGGGGCCGTCCATCGGCGCGAACACCTGGTACGGGAACACGAGCGGGGACCCCGTCATCCGGGCGTTGTACGCGAGCGTGACGCCGACGAACAGGGTACCGAACAGCGCCGTCAGCCCGTGGCGGCGGACCGGGTCGGGGAGCCCGCGGACGCCGGCGTCGACCAACGCGCGCGGCGTCGACGCCGCGGACTCGGCGCCGAACCGCCGGGTCGCCGACGCGACGCGCCACAGCGCGTGACAGATGAACGGGGCGGCGAACAGCACCGCCGTGTACGGCCGCGCGAAGAAGGCGACCCCGATCGCGAGGCCCGCGACGCCCGCGGCCCGGAGGGACTCGTCCCGGACGCTCCGGAGGTACGCGACCGCGAAAACCAGGTTGAAGAGCGTCGTCGGCGCGTACGGAAGGAACGCCGAGGAGGTCGCGATCGCCATCGGCGACGCGGCGAAGAGGACGGCCGCGGCGAGGCCCGCCCGGCGACCGACGGCCGCGGAGCCGAGCAGGTACACCAGAGCGGCGTTCCCGGCGGCGACGACCGCGAGAGTCACGCGCGGCTCGCCGAACAGGGCCATCGAGACGGCGAACGTCGCCGCGGGAACGGGGTTGTACTTCGGGTAGAGCCGCCCGCCGTCCTCGATGAAGAACCACGGGTGGACGGCGTCGGCGAGCGAGCCGGCGTGGAACGCCAACTGACCGTCGAGGAGGAGGGCGGCCTGCGTGAGGTAGACGGCCTCGTCGTGGTTCGCCGAGTGGTGCGAGAAGACGGTGACGGCGACCGCGAACGTCAGGGCGCCGGCGGCGACGGCGACGAGCGCCGCGGCGAGGCTCACCCGGTCGGCGCGTTCGAGTCGCTGGCGGAGGCGGACGAGGAGCCGGCGGACACGGGCGACGAGCCGGCGGGGACGGAGCGACGGTGGGAAAACTGACACGGTCGGTGGAGTGAGGCTGTGAGCGTGACGGGCGCGCGGCGCGACGTGGGGGCGAGGCGGCGGCTCAGATCTGGACGCCGGCGTCGCGCATGAGGTCGATCGTCGGTTCGAGGTTGGACAGCTCCGAGAGGTCGATGTCCGGGACGTCGAGCTCGTCGATCGTCGGGAGGTCGCCGATCGGCTCGACCTCCGGAATCAGCGGGTACTCGAAGGTGGAGCGCGCGAAGTAGTCCTGCGCCTCCGCCGACAGCAGGTGGCGGACGAAGTTCGCGGCGAGGTCAGCGTTCGACGCGGTGTCGACGACCGCGGCGCCCGCGACGTTGAACACCGCGCCCGCGTCGCCCTGCGTGAAGGAGGTCGCGATCGGGGCCTCCGGGTTCCCGTCGAGCACGCGCTGGATGTAGTAGTGATTGGTGAACGCGGCGTCGATCTCGCCGTCGGCGATCTCCTGACACGCGCGGAACTCGTCCGGGTACGTCGCGGCGCCGCGCTCGACCATCGCTTCGAGCCACTCGCGGGTGGCCTCCTCGCCCTCCAGCAGCCGCATCGCGGTGACGAACGCCTGCGCGGAGCCGTACGACGGCGCCCAGCCGAGGTCGCCCTCGAACTCGTCGGGGTACGCCATGATGTCGT
>NZ_NEWI01000142.1:0-6021 GCF_002135005.1 Halorubrum sp. SD612
CATAAAGGCGGCCAGAGCGGTGGGGACACACCCGTACCCATTCCGAACACGGAAGTTAAGCCCACCAGCGTACCGTGAAGTACTGGAGTGAGCGATCCTCTGGGAACCACGGGTCGCCGCCTGCCCACTCATACGGGAGCCAACTCCCACTTAGCCCACGGACAGCACGTCCGTGGGCTTTCTTCATTTATTCCGAGCCGCACCCACAGCGGCTTCACACGCGACCGCTAGGCTTAAACGCTCGACAGCGGTACGTTCGACTGGCGCCAAGGTGGCAGAGTCCGGTCAGACGCAGCGGCCTGCAGAGCCGCCCAACGCCGGTTCAAATCCGGCCCTTGGCTCTTGTTCTGTACGGAGCGCGACCCGCCAGCGATCCCGCGAACTGACCCGCTTAGTAACCGTTAAACACCGGGTGACCCATGCGTCAACTATGCAACGACGCGCTGTGGCCGTGTTCGTCGCGCTGTTCCTCGCCATCGCGGGCGTGGCCGGCGCGCTGACCGCGACGGCCGAGAGTCCGGAGATAGCGCTCGAAAACCCGGAGATAGACGCTTCTCAGGGCGAATCGATAGATGTCGGCGGCGAGACGTACGTCGTGGCCGGCATCTCGGAAAGCGAGAACGACGACGGGCAGATGGTCATCTCGGGCACGCTCGAACGCAATTTCACGGCTGAAACCTCCGAGACGTGGGCGAACGGGTCCACGGTCTCGGTCGACGACCGCGAGTGGCGCGTCGAGATCCCCGGGGAGAACGCCACCCAGTTCACGCTCGTCGAGGTGCTCGACCGGCAGGCGATACTCGCGGCCGACGACGCGGCCGAAAACGAGACAGTCACGCTTGAGGACGGCGAGTACGTCGCGCTGACCGACGACTCGGGCGAGCGGACGCTGGTGCCGGTCGGCGAGTACTTCCCCGTGCCCGAGGAGCGGACCCACGCGGTGGGCGAAACGCTCGAGTACGGCGGACAGACGGTTACGGTCGACGACGTGACGGCCGGCGGCGCGGTTCTCGTGTGGGAGACCACCGAGACGGAGACGGTCGAGATCGCCCAGCAGTCGACGGTGACGATCGGCGACACGGACTACGTCGCGCACTTCCCCGACGCGTCGACGCTGCGGATGTCGACCGACATCGAGGCGTACGAGGCGCAGGTCACCGAGATGGAACGGTTCGACCGGTACAACAGCGGCCTCTCGCGCGTGCTCGTCCTCTCGGTCCTGTCGTCGATCATGCTCGCCGGGATGGCGTTCATCCCGTCGCGGTACTGACCGGCGATCGGACGACCGATCGCGTTTCGGCCGCAGTTCGACGCTCGATTTTCACCGACAGCCACTACCCGCCCGGCCCGCTATCGGGACCATGACTTCGACAACGGAGAAGGTGCGACAGCTCGCTCCGCACTGGGCGGTGATGTTCGTCGTCATGTTCGTCGCGCTGGCGCTCGTCGAGCGTGTCGTCGGCGGGCTCGGACTTGCGGCGTCGTTGGTGCTCGTCTTGGCTATCGCCTTCGCCTATCCCTTCGCCGTTCGCGCGCTCGGCGTCGCGCCGGCCGTCTGGCAGCGGTGACCGGGGGCCGCGGATGACGACACAGATCAAAGACCCCGTTCACGGGTACATCGAGCTCGACGACGCGGTCGTCGACCGCGTGATCGACACGTCGCCGTTTCAGCGGCTCAGATACGTCAGACAGCTGTCGGCGACCCACCTCGTCTATCCGGCGGCCAACCACACGCGGTTCGAACACAGCCTCGGCGTCTACCACCTCGGTCGGCGCGTCTTCGAGAACCTCCGCGAGGAGCCGTACTTCACCCGGGAGACGTCGCCGGCGGTCCTCGACGAGATCCAGTCGACGCTGGAGTGTGCGTGCCTGCTCCACGACGTCGGCCACCCGCCGTTCTCGCACGTCTGCGAGCGGCACCTCGACGTCGGTGAACTCCGGGACCGGCTCGCCGCCCGCGGGTTCGTCGCGTCGCTCCGCGAGGCGGGGCTCGGCGACGCGCCCGTTCGCGAGGCGAGTCCGCACGAACTCCTGAGCTGTCTGTTGATCCTCGATTCCTTCGGGGACGCGCTCCGGTCGCTGTCGGTCGACCCGGAGGAGGTGTGCGCGTACGTCCTGGGATACAGTCTGGTGTACGAGCGCGGCGGGCCGTGGCAGCACGGGCTCGGCGCGCAGCTGCTCCACTCGCCGGTCGACGTCGACCGCCTCGATTACATCTCTCGGGACAACTGGATGACGGGCGCGAACGTGTTGAGCTTCGACACCGACCGCATGGTCGAGGCGTACACCGCTCACCCGGACGCGGGGCTCGCGCTCTCGGAGAAGGCGCTCTCGACGCTCGGCAACTACCTCGAAGGCCGAATCGCGCTGTACATGTGGGTGACCCAACACCACAAGTCGGTGTTCGCGAACGCGCTGCTCCGCGATCTCACCGAGCGGGCCGCCGCCCTCACCGGCGATCCGCCGGTGACGGTAGACGGCGTCGTCGACGGGGAGATCGACGACAACACGGTCGCGGAGCGGCTGCGTCGGCTCGCGCGCGACCGGCCGAACACGACGTTCGCGACGCTGTACGAACGGTATCGCGCGCGCCGTTTTCCGACGACCTGCTGGAAACACCGGATCGCCTACGCGGACCGGATCGACGTCGACCGCGAGGCGTTCGGCGAGTGGCTCGTCTCCGGCGCCGACCGCCTCGAACGCGAGCTCGCCGCGGAGCTGGGCGCGCCGGCGCACGACGTGTGGATCGAGCGGTCGTACGTCCCGGAGTACGAGCCCTCGGAGCTGGCCGACATCCCGATCGCGTACGGCGGGACGACGCGGTCGGCGGGCGACTGGGGACTGTACGGGGACCGCGCGTTCGACAGTCCGATCCCGTTCGTCTACGTGCCCGACGGCGACCGGAAGCGCGCGACTCGGTGGCTCGTCGACCGCTTCCGCGCGGAGTACGGCGGCTGATACCGTCGGTCGAGCCGATAACACCGGTGTCAGCCGGTCACCGTCCCGTCCCTTTCGATTTTATACGGCTCGGTCGCCTTCCGATCGGTATGGGCGACGAGAACCCGGCTCCGGTCACGTCGGAGCGTCCGGACGCACCGTTCCACACGAGCGGCACCGACCACATCACGGTCTGGGGGAGCAACGAGGAGGACACGCTCGCCTTCTACCGCGACCTGCTCGGGATGCCGCTCGTGTTGCGGCAGCCGAACCTCGACGACCCCTCGCAGACGCACCTCTTCTTCGACACCGGTGACGGCCGGATCCTTACGGTGTTCGTCAGCGACGAGCGGGCGTCCGCCCGCGGGCAGCGCGTCAGCACGGGCGCCGTCCACCACCTCTGTTTCAGCGTCGAGCCGGACGAGTACGAGGACATCATGGCGGCGCTCGAAGACGCGGGGAAGGGGTACAACGTGTTCGACCGCGGCATCTTCCACTCGATTTACACCCAGGACAACAACGGGCTCGTCATCGAGCTGTCGGCCGACAAGTACGAGATTCCGGACGACCGCAAGGGCGAGGTGCTCGCGACCGCGCAGCGGCTCCGCGAGGAGGACGGGGCCGACTTCGCGCAGGACCGGCACATGGAGGGCGCTTTAGAGGAGCTCGGGCTCCCGGTGAACAAACACGACTTACCCGACGCCGACGCCGGCGTCGGGGTCTGAGATGGCCGGTCGCTCTCCGGGGCCGCACGCCGGCGACGACCCCCACGGGGACGAGCCGCTCGTGACCGCCGGAACGCCGCTCGCCGACGCCGACGCGGCGCTCGTCCTCGTCCACGGGCGCGGCGCGACCGCCCGTAGCGTCGTCGACCTCGGCGAGCAGCTGGCGAGCGAGCGCGACGTCGCCCTCCTCGCACCGTCGGCCGCCGGCAACACCTGGTACCCGAACTCCTTCCTCGCTCCCGTCGCGGACAACGAGCCGGGTCGAAGCTCGGGACTCCGGGCCGTCGGCGCCGCGGTCGACCGCGCGGTCGACGCCGGGATCGCCCGCGACCGCGTCCTCGTCGGCGGCTTCTCGCAGGGCGCCTGCCTCGCGAGCGAGTTCGTCGCGCGGAACCCGACCCGGTACGGCGGGCCCGCGGTTTTCAGCGGCGGGCTGATCGGCGAGGCGGTCGCGGTCGACGACTATCTCGCGGAAGCGACCGCTGGCGGCGGCGGGGCGGGCGAGTCGGCGGACGCCGACGGGGGTCCGCTCGCCGGCACCCCCGCGTTCGTCGGCTGTAGCGACGTCGACCCGCACATTCCGGAAGAGCGGGTCCACGAGACGACCGCGGTGTTGGAGGCGCTCGGCGCCGACGTCGACGAGCGGATCTACGAGGGGATGGGTCACGGGATCAACGACGAGGAAGTCGCGGCCGCGTCGGAACTGGTCGCGTCCCTGCGGTAGCGCTCCCGGTCGGCGCCGCCGGCTCACGCCAGCCAGTCGTCGGGCTTCGTGTCGTAGTCGACCTCGTCGGCGGCGATCCGGGCTTCGATGTCGCCGTCGAGGTCGTGTTCGGTCACCTCGCCGCCGTCGTACTGGTACCGCACGCCGACCTCGGTTCCCTCGGGCTCCTCGCCGCGCCGCTTGGCGCGGCGGACCTCGCCGTCGCCGTACTCGACGCGGACCGTCGCGAGGTTCACCGGGCGTCCCCACAGCTCGAAGACGCGTTTCAGGGTCGCCTTCGCGCGCTCCGCGTCGAGTTCGACCCCGTTGTACCGGTGGCCCAAGAGGAGCTCGCCGCGGTTCCGGAAGTTCCCGTCCAACACGACGACCGTCGGCTTGCCGAAGTTCGTGAACCGGAGGAGGAGCTTCTTCCGCACGTCGTCGGCGTCGACGCTGGCGACGCGGTGCTCCTCGGCGGCCCGGCTGTACTCGTAGGTGAAGTAGTTCCCCTCGCGCACGAACTCCGCGGTGAGGAACGCGTCGATGAACGTCACGTCGTTGTGGCTCTCGCGGACCTCGAACATCCGGTCCCAGCCGGCCGCGCGGTCGACGTCCGCGATCGCCTCCGCGACCGTCTCGTACCGGTCGACGTCGAACAGGTACCGCGCCTGCGCTTCGAGCGACTCCCGCGAGACGTTCCGGAGGGCCCCCCGGTGTTCGGGTCGAGAGAGGACGTAGTGTCGTTCCGCGAGGCCCTCGCGGGTGAGCAGCTTCCACGGGTACCGCTCGATCTCCGGGCCGGCGTCGGGATCCGCCCCGTCGCCGCCGGGGCCCGCGTCCTCCCCGCTCCGCACGGACAGCGCCCGGTCGACCGCCTCGGCGTCGACGCGCGGGTCGCCGTCGGCAGCGAGGTCGGCGAGCGCGTCGAGCGTCGCCGGACCGGCGCCCGCGATCGCCGGGTGCGGTTCGAGCAGGTCCGCGACCTCGTCGAGGTCGATCCGCGAGTGGAAGTTCTCCGGCGTCACGCCCTCGACGCGGAGCAGCTTGTCGACCACCTCCCGGCGGGCGGCCCGCAGCTCCACGTGGGTCCACAGCTCGAAGCCGAGCTTGTACGGGTTGAGGCCGGGCGACCCGAGCACCCGGGACATGTGGTCGGCGTACGTGAGGAACTCGTCCGGGCCGGCGAACCCCTCGCCGCCCATCATCACCGACTCCCAGTAGGTCGCCCACCCCTCGTTCATCACCTTCGTCTGCTTCTGCCCCGCGAAGTAGTACGCCTCCTCGCGGACCGCGTCGATGACGGTCGTCTCCCACGGCTCGCGGTCGACCGCCTTGCCGCTCTCCGGGTCGTACCGCTTCCCGTGGTCGCGCAGGAATGCGAGCACGTCCGGGCGCGGCTCCTCGGGCTCGACGCCCTCGCCGCGAGCGTCGAGCCACTCGTCGTCGAACACGTCGCGGCGCACCTCCTCGGAGAGGTCGAGGTCGTCGATCCGCGCTTCGATCGCCGCCAGCGGGTCGTCGTCCCCGTCGCTCACGTCCGCCGCGACGCCCGGCTCCTCGACGGACCGCGCGGCGTCGACCGGGCTGTGCTGGTCGATCGTGTCTTCGAGGGCGCTCACGGCGTCGATCAGCCGCTCCACCTCGTCGCGGTCGACG
>NZ_NEWI01000143.1:0-6012 GCF_002135005.1 Halorubrum sp. SD612
GCCGCGACGGCGTCGCGGAGGTCGTCGAGGGCGGCCGCGACCGCGTCGTCGTCGCGCTCGTCTCTCACCGACTCCAGCCGGTCGAGCTGCCGCTCGCGGGTCGTCTCGTCGATCTTCAGCAGGTCCGGGCGGGTGTCCTCGTCGATCTCGTAGGCGTTGACGCCGACGACCGTCTCCTCGCCCTCGTCGACGCGCTCCTGGTACTCGTAGGCCGACTCCTGGATCTCGCGGTGGAAGTACCCCTGCTCGATGCCGCGGAGGACGCCGTCGCGCACGGAGCCGTCGCCCATCTCTCTGATCTCCTCGATGTACGCCATCGCCTCCGCCTCCGTCTCGTCGGTGAGCGACTCGACCGCGAAGGAGCCGCCGAGCGGGTCGACGATGTCCGCCGCGCCCGACTCCTCGGCGATGATCTGTTGAGTCCGGAGCGCGACCCGCACGGCCTGCTCGGACGGGAGCGCGAGCGCCTCGTCGAAGGAGTTGGTGTGGAGGCTCTGGGTGCCGCCCAGCACGCCCGCCAGCGCCTGGACCGTGACGCGCGCGACGTTGTTGAGCGGCTGCTGGGCGGTCAGCGACTGCCCGCCGTCTGCGTGTGGAACTTCAGCCGCTTCGACGCCTCGGCCTCCGCGCCGTACCACTCGTCCATCACCCGGGCGTAGATCCGGCGGGCGGCGCGGAACTTCGCGACCTCCTCGAAGATCGAGTTGTGCGAGTTGAAGAAGAAGGAGAGCTGCGGCGCGAACGCGTCGACGTCGAGCCCGCGGTCGAGGCACGCCTCGACGTAGGCGAACCCGTCGGCGAGCGTGAAGGCGAGCTCCTGGACCGCCGTCGAGCCCGCCTCGCGGATGTGGTAGCCGGACACCGAGATGGGCTTGAACTTGGGCGTCTCGTCGACCGCGAACTCGATGGTGTCCGTCACCAGATCGAGGGACGGCTCCGGCGGGACCACCCACTCCTTCTGCGCGATGAACTCCTTGAGCATGTCGTTTTGAAGGGTCCCGCGCAGCTCCTCGCGCGGAATCCCGCGCCGGTCCGCGAGCGCGACGTACATCGCGTAGATCACCGGCGCGCTCGGGTTGATCGTGAACGAGGTCGACACCTCCGCGAGGTCGATGCCGTCGAACAGCACCTCCATGTCGCGTAACGTGTCGACCGCGACGCCCTCCTTGCCGACCTCGCCGAGCGACATCTCGTCGTCGGAGTCGATCCCCATCAGCGAGGGCATGTCGAACGCCGTCGAGAGCCCGGTCTGCCCCTCGTCGATGAGGTAGCGGAAGCGCTCGTTGGTCTCCTCGGCGGTGCCGAACCCCGCGAACTGCCGCATCGTCCACGTGCGGCCGCGGTACATCGTCGGGTAGACGCCGCGAGTGTAGGGCGCCTCGCCCGGGAAGCCGAGGTCCTCGTCGTAGTCGAGGTCGGCGACGTCGTCGGGCGTGTAGATCCGGTCGACCTCCCGGTTCGACACCGTCGCGAACCGCTCCTTCCGCTCCCCGTGGCGGTCGAGGGTGGGGTCGAGCGTCTCCGCCTCCCACGACGCCTTCGCCTCGCGGATCTCGGAGAGCTCCTCGTCGTCGTACATGCTCCCGAGTACCCGCCGATCAGGTATAAATATTCATTATATTCTGAAAGGGGCTGGTGACAGTCGCAGCGTCCGCTCGCCTCAGCGCCCGCCGAACAGCCGCTCCCGGAGCGACCGCGATGCGGGCCGTTCCGCGAGCAACACCGGCGTATCGAGGCGCTCGATCGCCGCGGACGCGAGCGATCCGCGGACGACCCGGGAGAGGAGGCCGCGCTCCGTGGCGCCGACGACCACGAGGTCGTACCCCTCGCCGACGCGCTCGATCGCCCGCCCGACGTCGCCGGTCTCGCCCCGGCGGTCGGCGTCCCCGAGCCCGTGACCGGCGGCACACTCGGCGAGGAACTCGCGGCCCGACGCACCGCCGCCACCGACGCCCACGCGGAGGCGCGAGACGTTCCCCCCGACGCCCGCTCGGAGCGCCAGCGCGACCTCGGCGGAGAGGTCCGAGGACGGACCCCCCGCGGTCGGCACGAGCACGTCCGAGGCGTCGAGCCGCTGCCCGTCCAAGACGAGGAAGTCACAGGGGAGGTCGCGGGCGATCTCGTCCAGGGACCCCTCGACGCGCCCGCCGGCGAACCGCGCGCCGCCGTAGCCCATCACGACGGCGTCCGCGTCGTTTCGCCGCGCGGCGTCGAACACCTCCTCGATCCCGCGGTGCGAGAGCACCGTCTTCGTCTCGACCGGCGCGTCGAACGCCGCCGCGTCGGCGACGGCGGCCGAGAGCAGCTCCGCGGAGGACTCGTCGAGCCGCTCCCTGTTCCCCGCGGCCTCCTCCAAGGACGTCTGGTCGGGGACGGTGACGACGTGGACCGCGAGGACGCGGCCGCCCCGGTGCGCGGCCAGGGCGCCGGCGAGCGCGACGAGCGCGCCCTCGGTCCGGGGGTTCGAGAGCGCGACCATGACCGTCGGTCGTCCCCCGCTGCCCGGCGTCGGTCGGTCGTCGGTCGGAGCCATGGGTCGGGCCCCGAGTCAGCGCCCGTCTGAGCCGGCCCCGCGAGGGCGGCGACGGCTCATTCGTCCGGCTCCGCGCGGGGGAGCGCGACGACCGGAACGGGCGCGTCGGTCGCCAGCTCGGTCGACAGGTCGCCCGAGAGGAACTGAACGAGACGGTTCCCGCCGCGCGGCCGGTAGGCGATCGCGCTCGCGTCCACCTCGCCCGCGGCGTCGAATATCGCCTCGACCACGTCACGCGCGTACGCCGTGTGTTCGCCCGCGTCGGGGAACACCGACCGGACCGCCGCGTACGACTCGGCCGCGAGCTCCTCCGACTGCTCGACCGGGGTCTTGTCGGGGACGCCCTCGCCCTTCTCGACGACGTGGAGCGCGGTCACCCGTTCCGGGCCGTAGGGTTCGAGCGCCCGCGCCGTCGCCAGCGCGTCCTCCTCGTTCGCGACCGGGAGGAGGACGTGAGCGAGCAGGTCCTGACCGTCGGTGTCGTCGGGTCCGTCCATGCCGACACTACGTCCGGCGCCGCTTAAGAAGGTGGCCTCGCGTTTTCCGACGGCGCGCGGCGCACCGCCCGTCGCGGCGAGTCGCCCGCCTCGGACCTCACCGCTCGTCGACGCCGGCGACGAACAGCGCGAGCACGGGGACGATCTCCAGCCGACCGATCCACATCAGGCCGATCATCAGCAGCTTCGTCGTGTTCGGCAGGAACTCGTAGCTCCCGAACGGGCCGAGCGGGCCGAGTCCCGGTCCGATGTTGCCGATCGTCGCGAGGGAGGCCGCGAACGCCTCCGTGCCGGTGAGCCCCTCGCCGATCCGCGTCGTGTCGAGTTCGATGAAAACGGCCGACAGGGCGAACACGAGGAAGTACAGCAGCGTGAACACGAGGATGCCGCGGATCACGTCCTCGTCGACGACCTCTCCCCCGAGCCGTACCGGCCGGACGACGTCGGGATTCGCCGTCGTGTACAGCTCCCGGCGGAGCGTCTTCAACAGGATGAGCCAGCGGATCACCTTGATCCCGCCGCCGGTCGAGCCCGCGGAGCCGCCGATGAACATCGCGAAAAGCAGGAGGAACTGCGTCTGCGTGTCCCACTCGGCGAAGTTCGCGGTGGCGAACCCGGTCGAGTTGAGCAGCGACGCGACCTGGAACACGCCCTGCCGGAGCGCGTTCTCCGGGACGCCCTCGGTGATCCCGCCGATTTCGGTCGCCGGAGCGCCGCCGTAGAACAGCCCGACCGCGAGGATCGCCGCGAATCCGGTCACCAGCCCGAAGTACATGCGGAACTCCGTGTTCTCGAACATCTCCCCCGGATCGTCGTTGAGGACGTACCAGAACAGCGCGAAGTTCACCCCGGCGATCACCATGAACGGGACGAACGCCCACTGGACGACGGGCGAGAACGCGCCGATGCTCTCCGCCTCCGGGGAGAACCCGCCCGTCGGGAGCGTTGAGAACCCGTGGGCGATCGCGTTGTACAGGTCCATCTCCGGCGCGAAGCCGGTGACTCCGAGCAGCGCCAAGATGGCGATCAGGGCGACCGTGAACCCGAGGTAGATGAGCCAGAGCGCGCGGGCCGTCTCGACGATCCGGGGCGTGAGCTTCTGAAGCCCCGGCCCCGGCGCCTCCGACTCCATCAGCTGCGCGCCGTTGACCGCGAGCTGCGGGAGGATGGCGACCATCAGCACGATGATCCCCATGCCGCCGAGCCACTGCGTGAGCTGCCGCCACATCAGCACCGCGTGCGAGTGCCGCTCGAAGCTTATCTCCGCCGTCGCGGTCGCGCCCGTCGTGGTGAAGCCGCTCATCGACTCGAACAGCGCGTTCACCGGGTGACCGAGCGCGGAGGGCGTGCCGTAGCCGGCGATGACGTACGGGATCGCGCCGACGGCCGCCGCCGTGAGCCACGCGAGCGAGACGACCGCCAGCGCGTCGCGCGGGCCGAGGTCGGGCTCGTCGTCGAGCCGTTCGAGCCCGGCGCCGATCGCGACGGCGATCGCCATCGAAACCGCGAACGTCAGGGCGTCCTCGCCGTATATCAGCGCGACGACGAGCGGAACCGCCATGGACGCCGAGAGCAACTTCACGATGCTCCCGGTGTAGCTGAGCGTCGCCCGCGGGTCGATTGTCCGTGTCACGAGTGTCCCTCGGTGATTCCGATACCCGTCGTAGCAGTCCGGCGTGACAAGAAGCCGTCGATGGACGGAGCCGCCGGGGGCGACGAGCGTCGGACCGCACGGCGGTCCGCGCCCGTCACGAGGTCCAGAACGCCTTCGTGAACAGCACGAGGACGGGAATTATCTCGATCCGCCCGATCCACATCAGGACGATCATCACGGCCCGCGTGCTCAGCGGGAACGTCGCGAACGTCCCGTACGGCCCGGCGTCGCCGAACGCCGGCCCGATGTTGAGAAAGGTCGTCGCCGCGGCGCCGAGCGCCTCGAACTCCGTGACCCGGACATCTCCCCGCTCGGCGTCGACGACGATCACCACGGCGAGCAGGAAGAAGATCACGATGCTGAGGAGGAGGTACGCGTAGATGTCGCGGATCGCGCCCTCGTCGATCGACTTGCCCGTGATCCGGACCGGTCGGACGGACTCGGGATGGATCGCGGTGTAGAGGTTCCGCTTGAACGACTTCAGCGCCACCAGCCACCGCAGCGACTTGATCGAGCAGGTCGTCGACCCGACCATTCCCCCGATGAACATCCCCATGAACAGCATGTGCTTCGCCGCGGGCGCCCACTGGACGTAGTCGGTGCTGGCGTACCCCGTCGTCGTCACGATCGAGGCGACGTTGAACACGGCGTGCCGGAGGGTCGCCTCGACGCCGAACGTGGTGTTCGGATCGAGGAACAGGCCGAGCGCGACGACCGACGCGAGCGTCCCCATCGCGCCGAGGTAGAAGTGGAACTCCTCGTTTTTCAGGAGTCGCATCGGCTCGCCGTTGATGGCGAAGTAGATGAGGACGAAGCTGGTCGAGCCGATCACCATGAACGGGACGACCGCCCACTGGATCAGCGGGTGGAACGCGCCGACCGAGAGCGGCTCGGGGGAGAACCCGGCGGTCGCGACCGAGGTGAACGCGTGCGCGATCGCGTTGTACAGGTCCATCCGCGGGTCGACCGCGAGTCCGAGCAGGAAGTAGACCGCGATCGCGAGCCCCGTGAGCCCGAAGTAGATCCCCCAGATCAGCTGCGCCGTCCGCGAGATCTTCGGCGTGAGCTTGTTGACGTCCTGCGTCTGCGACTCCGACTCCATCAGCTGCGCGCCACCGACCCCGATCTCGGACAGCACCGCGGTCGCCAGAATCAGGATGCCGAGCCCCCCGAGCCACTGGATCACCTGCCGCCACATCAGCACGGACCGCGAGTGGACCGAGAAGTCGCGCAACACGGTCGCGCCGGTCGTCGTCAGCCCGCTCATCGCCTCGAACATCGCGTTCACCGGGTGCGCGACCGTGCCGACGCCGGCGACGACGAAGGGG
>NZ_NEWI01000144.1:0-5968 GCF_002135005.1 Halorubrum sp. SD612
CTGCGGTGTCGCCGGCGGCTTCGCCGCCGGCTTTCCGTGGCGCGTAGCGCCACGCTACTTACATCGCCTGCGCCCGCCTCCCGGCTGCCCATTTGAGTCCCTCCCCGCACCGCTCCGCACAGCACCTCACGCCTCCCCAGCCTCGTCAGTCGCCGTCGCTCCGCTCCGGCGACTGACTCCAGCGAGGGACCGGAGGTCCCTCTGGCAGCCGGCGCGTAGCGCCGGCGACCTCGCGCGTGCGATCCGCGCCCTCCGGGCGCTCGTCGGCACGCGCCACCGCGGTTGTCAAAGCTCTCCGGCGCGCCGCCCGTTCCTTTTAAATCTGCGCCGACCGCGGGTTCTGACATGATAACGCTCGCCTCGGACTTCGGCTCGCCGTACCCCGCCGCGATGAAGGGCGTGATCCGCCGGCACACGGACGCCGAACTGATCGACGTCGCGCACGACCTGCCCCGCGGAGACCCGCGCGCGGCCGCCTTCTGGCTCCGATTCGTCCTCCCGGAGTTCCCGCCTGCGGTCCACTGCGCCGTGATCGACCCCGGCGTCGGCACCGACCGGGACGCCCTCGTCGTTCGCGCCGGGGCGCACGTCCTCGTCGCGCCCGACAACGGTCTCGCGATGCCGCCGGCGCGGGCGCTGGCGGACGCGGAGTCGGACGTCGAGGCGTGGACCGTCGCGGTCGACGACCCCGCGAGCGAGACGTTCCACGGCCGCGACGTGTTCGCCCCGGCCGCGGCCCGGATCCGAGCGGCGCTCGACGAGGTTTCGGGGACGTCGAACGGCTCTCCCGACGCCGACGCGGTCGCCGAGACGCTCTCGGCGATGGACGACCTCGCCCCCGCGAGCGACCCCGTCGACATCCGCTTCACGGAGCCGACGGTCGAGCGCGACGACGCCGACGGCGGAGGGGGTGGCGACGGCGAAGAGAGCGACGGTGACCTGGTCGCCGTCGACGGCGAGGTGCTCGCGATCGACCGGTTCGGCAACGTGATCACCAACGTTCCCGGCGAGCTGATCCGCGGCCGCGACTGGGTCCGCGTGAACGGGGACCTCACGCCCGTCGCGGAGACGTTCGGCGCCGTCGAGCCCGGCGAGCGCCTCGTCACGGTCGGGAGCCACGGCTACGCGGAGTGCGACGTCAACGACGGACGCGGGGACGGCGCGTTCGACCTCCGGCCGGGGGACTCGGTGCGGTTCGTGCCCGACAGCGTCAGCCTGTAGTAGCGCGGCTGTCGCCTCGGGAACCGAAGTGTAACGCAGCGAACCGTCGGAATGTCAGTCGGGATACGTTTCTCACAACTTATATTAACTGTCATTAAATATCGTGCGCAATGAGCAAAGTAGGGTCCCAGCGCGACAACCGAACCGACTCCGTGGTCGAGATCGAGCTCACCGTTCGGAAACCGGCGTATCCGTTCGTCGGCGTGTCGGGAGAAGAGCGCTGCCGGTTCGAGCTCGCGAATATCGTCCCCCGCCCGGAAGCGAAGTACGCGGAGTTCTTCAACGTCGTGGGCGCGCCTCCCGACCGGATCTTGCGGCACACGGAGGGGTACGAGACCGTCGAGACCTCGCTGCTCAGCGAGTACGACGACGGCGGTCTGTTCGAATTCGTCGTGTCGGGGAACTGCCCGGCGTATCGTCTCGCCGAACTCGGAGCGCTCCCGAAAACCGTCGAAGGCGTCGACGGTCGGGGGCGTATCGTCGCCGAGATCCCGATGCGACACGACCCGCCGACGGTCACGGGACAGTTCCTGGAGGAGTACCCCGATTTCGAACTGAGAGCGAAACGGACGAAGGACACGCACGGGTCCATGTTGAGCCCCGCCACGCTCCAGCAGTCGGTCCTCGACGACCTGACCGAGAGGCAGGGGGAAGTCCTACGGACCGCGTTCGAGATGGGATATTACGAGTGGCCGCGCGCCTGTACGGGTCAGGACGTCGCCGACGAACTCGGGATCACACCCGCCACGTTCTCGGAACACGTCTTCGCGGCCGAGCGCAAGATCCTCGCGTTCCTGTTCGAAACCGCCGACGAGACCGGTCCGACCGGCGGGACGTGACCGCGGTGGCGGTTCGTCGATAGTCACTCCTCGTCGTCCGCTCCGGGCGACACCGTAACCCGTCCGTCCGCGTCGACGGCGACGGTACACCCCTCGAACGTGAACGTCACGCGGCCGCTGGTGGGCCGGTGTGGCGATTCGAAGAACAGGTCGAGCGCATCGGGATCGATGACGTCGTAGAGCGGCCGCAGATCGTTCGGCTCCGTTCCGAGAGCGTCCGCGACCGTCTCGACGACGCAGATGGAAGGGGACGCGTCGAACTCACCGGTCGCCTTCGAGGCGTCCGCTGTTGACGCGACATCGGTGTGGGGGTCCTCGGCTTCTCGCGGGGCGTAGTCACGTTGGGTCATGGGTTCACAGAGGTTCGCTGCCGTCCGCTAGGACGGTGCCGGGAAGCTGCCTTATGCCCAGTCCCTATCTGTGAAGGGTCGCGGTCCGCTTTCGGCGCCCCGGACGACGAGAGAATCGGCGTGGTGACTGTCGCGCTCGGTCAGAGCTCGACGCCCGAGGGGATCAGGCTCTCGCTGCGGAGCAGGTTCCCCTCGCGGTCGTACACGAGGAAGGTGTCCTTGTCGTAGGCGACGAGCCGCTCGCCGTCCACGTCGATCTCGACGCGGTACCGGGCGTCGCCGTCGTCGGTCGCGTCGCGCGCGGCGTGGATGAACGGGAGGACGTCCGTCGCCGTCTCGTTGAGCTCGAGGACGAAGTCGCCGGTGTACCGGTTGGTGACGCCGACGACGCCCTCCGGGTCCTCCGCCTCGCCCAGCGGTTCGCGGAGCCGGAAGGCGACGTCGATCTGGTCGGCCGCGAGCAGGCCGCCGTCGCCGCCGGTGCCGTCGCTCCCGCCCCCGGAGAGCCGATCGCGGAGCAGTTCCTCCGGCCCGTGGAAGTCGATCCGGACCAGCGGGGGCGACCGGGAGCCGGCGCCGTCCCCGACGCCCTCGACGGTCAGATCGAAGTAGTCACGCCGCATTTCCTACCGAACGCTTTGCGGTCCGGCCGTATCAACGTAACGGGCGGATCGGCGGCGCGGAGCGACCGACGACCGACCTCGGAGCGGAGCGCTCCCGATGTCGCCCGTGATAATTGTCGGGGGTAGTTTAACTTCCCCCCGCCTCTAGGCTCCCGTATCCATGGCGAGTGACGCCGGCGGGAGCGACCTCGGCGACCGGATCGAGGCCCTCCAGCGGCGCCTCTCGCGCACGTGGGAGCTGTTTCAGGGGTCGACGCTCGACGTCCGTCCGTTCCGCCCGGGCGAGGACGGCCCGCTCGCGTCGTTCGTCGTTCCCGAGGACGAGCGCGAGGTCGACCGGTACTGGGTGAACGCCCCGTACGCGTACGTCGTCATCACCTACGACGAGGTCGAGAGCGAACACCGCTACTACGCGGTCGAGCCGGAGCTGGACGCCTTCGAGCGCGACCTCCTCGACCGCGTCGTCGACGACATCCGCGACCCGCTCCTGTACCGCGAGGGGGCCGGGAAGACCGACGAGGAGACGCTCAAGTCCGAGCTGGAGACGCTGCTCGAGGGGTACGGCGTCGAGGCCGGGATGGACACGTTCCACGCGCTCGCCTACTACCTCTACCGCGACTTCCGCGGCTACGGGAAGGTCGACCCCCTCCTGAACGACCGCCACATCGAGGACGTCTCCTGTGACGGCTACGACCTCCCGATCTTCGTCTACCACGACGAGTACACGGACATCGAGACGAACGTCTCGTTCGGGCAGGAGGCGCTCGACAGCTACGTGATCCGGCTCGCACAGCAGTCCGGCCGCCACGTCTCCGTCGGCGACCCCATCGTCGAGACGACGCTCCCCGACGGGTCGCGCGCGGAGCTCGCGCTCGGCGAGGAGGTGACGCCGCGCGGGTCGGCGTTCACGATCCGCCAGTACGCCGAGGACCCGTTCACGCCGGTCGACCTCGTCGAGTACGGCACCTTCTCGGTCGAGCAGATGGCGTACTTCTGGCTCTGTATCGAGCACAACAAGAGCCTCATCTTCGCGGGCGGCACCGCCTCGGGGAAGACCACCTCGATGAACGCGGTGTCGATGTTCGTCCCGCCGCGCGCGAAGGTGCTCACCATCGAGGACACCCGCGAGCTCTCCTTATACCACGACAACTGGCTCTCGGCGGTCACCCGCGAGCGCCGGTACGAGGGGACGGACATCGACATGTACGACCTGCTGCGCTCCGCGCTGCGCCACCGCCCCGAGTACATCGTCGTCGGCGAGGTGCGCGGCGAGGAGGCGATCACGCTGTTCCAAGCCATGAACACCGGTCACACCACCTTCTCGACGATGCACGCCGACTCGATCGAGACGGTGATCAACCGGCTGGAGAACGACCCCATCAACGTCCCCCGCGCGATGGTCCAGTCGCTGGACATGCTCTCGGTCCAGACGCTCACGCGCTCCGACGACGAGCGGGTGCGCCGCGCGAAGACGATCGGCGAGATCGGCGGCATCGACCAGCGCACCGGCGAGCTCGACTACTCCTCGGCGTTCGAGTGGCGCCCGGACTCCGACACGTTCCGGCGCAACGACTCCTCGCTCTTGGAGGAGATCGCCGACGAGCGCGGCTGGTCCCGGTCGGAGCTGCTCCGCGAGGTCCGCCGTCGCGAGCGCTTCCTCGAGCTGCTCTCCGCGCTCGACATCGACGACTACCGCACCTTCACCGCCCTCGTCAACGAGTACTACGCCGACCCCGATCGCGTCATGAGCAAGCTCGACGAGCGCGCCGCCGCGACGGACGGCGTCGACGCCGACGAACTCGCGGCCGAGGGCGGCGCGACCGAGGGCGACGCCGCCGCGGCGGGCGGCGGGACCGACCGCGGCCCCGGGACCGCCGACGGCGGCGGCCCCGACGCTCCGGACCGATGATCGAGTACCTCCCGCTCGCCGCCGCGGTCGCGGCCTGCCTCGCGCTCGCGCTCCCCTTCGTCGACGACCGCGCGGACCTGTTCGTCACCCGCGTCGCCCTGTCGGCGTTCGGCGACTACGTCGGGGAGAACGACGCCCGGCGGCGCGCCCAGCGCGACCGGATGCGCGCGGCCCGCGTCGCCGGGACGACGCACCGCGTGTACGCCTCGCGGACGCTGCTGTACGCCGCGGTCCTCGGCGTCGCCGGGAGCGTCGTCGGCGTGTACGCCGCCGCGGGGCTGCTCGCCGCGCTCGACGTCGGCGAGGCGGCGATCCGCGGGGCGCTCCCCGCCGCGTTCGAGTTCGTCGCGGTCGTGGCGCGGCTCGCCGACCTCGGCCTCCTCCGGCTGTTCGTCCTGCTCGCGGTCGTCTCGGGGACGGTCGGTGCGGGCCTCGCGCTCGGCGCGTACGCGGCCCGGTGGAAGCTGCTCGACGAGCGGGCCGCCGCGCGCGCGGCCGAGATCGACGCCACCCTCCCCCGGACGGTCGCGTTCATGTACGCGCTCTCGCGCTCGGGGATGGCGTTCCCGCGGGTGATGGACACGCTCGCGGAGAACGAGGCCGTGTACGGCGAGGCAGCGACGGAGCTGTCGGTCGCGGTCCGCGACATGAACGCGTTCGGAACCGACGCGCTCACCGCGCTCCAGCGCATCTCCCGGCGGACGCCCAGCGACGACCTGGCCGACTTCTCGGAGAACCTCGCCTCCGTCCTCGGCACCGGGCAGTCGGTGTCGGCGTTCCTCAACGACCAGTACGAGCGCTACCAGGCGGAGGCGGAGGCGAAACAGGAGCAGTACCTGGAGCTGCTCTCGACGTTCGCCGAGGCGTACGTGACGGCGCTGGTCGCCGGCCCGCTGTTTTTCATCACCATCCTCGTCGTCATCGGCCTCGTCTTGCAGGACACGCTCCCGCTCCTCCGGGTGGTCGTGTATCTCGGCGTCCCGCTCGCCACCTTCGGCTTCGTCGTCTACGTCGACAGCGTGACGC
>NZ_NEWI01000145.1:0-5823 GCF_002135005.1 Halorubrum sp. SD612
CACAAGTTCGAGTCGCGCTACCTCGACGGGCTCGTCGGCCCGCTCCCCGAGGCCGACGACGTCTACGAGGCGCGGTCGCCGGTCGCGCACGCCGAGGGGGTCACCGCGCCGCTGCTGCTGTTACAGGGCGGCGAGGACGAGGTGGTCCCGCCCGCGCAGGCCGAGGCGATGATCGACGCCCTCGTCGCGAACGAGACGCCGTACGCGTACGTGGAGTTCCCGGAGGAGCGCCACGGGTTCCGCGACGCCGACAACGTCGCCCGGGCGCACGCCGCCGAACTCGCGTTCTACGGCGCGGCGTTCGACTTCGACCCGGCCGGCAGCGTCGCCGACCTCGACCTCCTCGTCGGCGAACGGCCGGAGTGAGTCGCCGGCGACGCCGGGATCAGTCGGCGGATTCGGACCGCTCCCCGTCGGCCCCTCGCTGGCGCTCGGGCAGCGGTCCGTCGTAGCCGTCCGGGACGTACGGGCAGAGCGGGTCGCTGTCGGTCGGATCGCCCGTGACGGCGTAGGCTCGCGACCGACTCCCGCCGCAGACGTGGCGGAACTCGCAGGCGCCGCACTTCCCCGAGAAGCCGTCCGGGTCGCGGAGCGACTCGAAGAGGTCGGCGTTCCGGTAGACGTCGACGGCCGACCGCTCGCGGACGTTCCCCGCCGACTCGGGCAGGAACCCGGACGGGTACACCTCACCGGTGTGGCCGACGAACCCGAAGCCGCGCCCGGCCGTGACCCCGCCCCGTCGGTCGGCCTCCGCGTCGGCGCTGCCGGCCTCGGCGCGCTGGATCCCGACACGCCGGTAGAACGGGGCCTCAGTGGTCTTGACGCCGAACCGCTCCTCCTCCGACACCTCGTGGAGCCACGCCATCGCCGCCTCGGCGCGCTCGGGGGAGACCGGGTCGAGGACGCGGCCGCGACCCACCGGAACGAGGAAGAAGACGCTCCAGAGGACGGCGCCGAGGTCGCGGACGCGGTCGCGAATCGCGGGGAGGTCCTCGACCGTGTCCGCGCACACGGTAGTGTTGATTTGGAGCGGGATCCCGGCGTCGCGGGCGGCGCGCGCGGCCGCGACGGTGTCCGCGAAGCTCTCCTCGCCGCGGAACGCGTCGTGGCGCTCGCGGGTCGACCCGTCGAGGCTGAGCGCCATGCGGGCGATCCCCGCGTCGCCGAGGTCGCTGACGCGCTCGGGCGTGAGCGACCGGGTTCCGCTCGGCGTGATCGTCATCCGGAGGCCGAGGTCGTCGCCGTGCGCGACCAGCTCCGTGAGGTCGTCGCGCGCGAGCGGGTCGCCCCCGGAGAGGACGACCAGCTGTCCGTGGCCGAACGCGGCGGCGTCCGCCAGCAGCCGCTTCCCCTCAGCGGTCGTCAGCTCGTCGGGGTGTCGCTGCGGCCGCGCGTTAGCCCGGCAGTGGCGGCACGCGAGCCCGCAGGCCTGCGTGACCTCCCAAACGAGGACCAGCGGCCGCCGGTCCGTGTCGAGGTCGTCGAACATCGCTCACGTCCGGCTACGACCCGGACCCGTTTGGGGTCGTTCCCGAACGTGTTCACCGGACGTAACGGCGAGCGACGGCGGGAGAGACGCGTCGGATCGACAACTGCGATGCGGGATTTAAATACACGTGAGCGACCCCGACAATCGATTATAAATGACAGAGTGGTCGGCGCGTGCCTGCGCGCGGCCGCCGCAGGCGGCCGCGAGGAGCACGCGCGAGGGAGTCGGCCGACCGAAGGGAGGGCGACGAGGCTGGGGAGGCGTGAGGCTGCGGCGCTGTGCGGTCGGGTGGGACTCAAACGGGCAGTCGCCGGCGGCTTCGCCGCCTGCTGCCAGTGGCGCGTCGCGCCACGCTGCCGCGAGGGCGAAGCCTGACGACGTACGCACCGCAGTGAGTGGAGCGAACGAGCGAGCCATGCGAGCCGTCGCTGTCGGGATTTGTATCATTCGTCGTTGGAATACCGCCATGGTTGTTCGTACTGTACTCGACTGAGCGAGCGATAACCCTGCTCACGAGCCCCGGGGTCTGGATCGCCTGTGCCGCGATTTGGACGGTTATGTCACTCTCACGCGTACTGGCGGATTCGAAGTAACTCAGGTCGCGTCGCCTTCGCCGGACCGCTCCCTCGCGTCGGTCTGATCGCCCTCCCCCGCTCGCTCGTCCGAAACGGTCCACTCGCCCTCGCCCGACCAGATCGCCGTGACGACCGCGGTGGGCGCGTCGGTCCCGACCGCGGCGTAGGCGTACCAGCGGTCGTCGAGCCGCGGGAAGAGGGACTGCGGCGTTCGGTCGTTGTACTGGACCAACACGTCATGACCGCCGAGCGGCTCGGCGCGTTCGAGCGTCTCGCGCAAGGTTGCGGCGGCGCGAGGTCCCGCGCGTCGAGCCCTCCACCGCCGCCGACTCGTCGGGCTCGGAACTCATATCCGGTGGTACGGACCCGATCTCTGGGTCCGTTCCGCCGAACATGTTCCGACGCCGACCGCGGAGCCGAAGCTACTTCCACGCCGGCGTCGAAGCCTCCGGCATGGCACAGGCACGTCTCCGCGTGACGATCCCGGACGGTCCGTGGGTCGGCGACATCTCGCGTGAGTTCCCCGAGGCGCGGTTCCAGGTGTTGACCGCGACGCCGGACGACGGCGCGGGGTTCGCGCTGGTCCGGATCACCGCGGACGAATCGGACCCGATCCTCGACGCGATCGACGACCACGAGACGATCACCCACTCGTCGGTGATGGCCGCGGACGACGGGATGGTCACCGTTCAGGTCGAGGCGCTCGTCCCCCTGCTACAGACGGTCGCCCGCCGGGCGGGCGTCCCCATCGAGATGCCGGTCGAGATCCGCGACGGCGTCGCGCGCGTCGACGTGACGGGTAATCACGAGCGCGTCGCGGAGTTCGGCGACGCCCTCCGCGACGTGGGCGCGGCGTTCGAGGTCGAGTACGTCCAACAGCGGATCAACCCCGGCGGGTCGCTCACGGAGCGCCAGCGCGAGGTCCTCTTCGAGGCGGTCGACCGCGGCTACTACGACGTGCCCCGAGAGACGACGCTCACCGAGGTGGCTGACCATGTCGGCATCGCGAAGTCCACGTGTAGCGAGGTGCTCCAGCGCGTCGAGCGCACGATCGTCCGGGAGTTCGTCGACGACCTCCCGCGCCGCCCCCTCGACTTCGAATCGCCGGAGGAGGACGGTATCGAGCGGATCCAGTAGCGGCGATCGAAAAAGTCCGACCGGGCGCCGCGCCCGGTCTCGCCTCGCGCCAGAGCCGACGGCGACGGACCAACCGCGCCGCGACGGCGGCTTGGACCACGCACCACGCGACGAGCGACGCCGCCAGTGTGACCGTCGAGAGCCCGCTCCCGGCGAGGGCGACGGTGAACCCGCCGCCGTCGGTCGCCCCGAGCCCGCTCAACACGAACACCCGGAAGGGCTCGCCGGATTCGACAGCACCAGCGCCGACAGCGCGGCGTCCGGCGGCTCGGTCGCCGCGACGGTTCCGAGCGCGAGCAGGTCGTGGACCAGCACGAACCAGACCCGCACCAGCAGCGCCGCGCCGAGACCGGATTCGGCCTCCGGACGCGAGCGGTCAGCCCCTCAGGCGAGCCACAGCAGGCGCACGTTGCTCGCGGTGAGGTACGTCCCCGTGAGCGTGAGCAGCACCGGCGGGAAGTAGTAGAGGAGCCCGTCGCCCTCGCGCGCGCCCTCGACGCTGATCCAGAGCATCACGAGGTAGACGGCGATCTTCAGCGCGACGAGCCCGGAGAGCCCGAACGACTCCAGGGCGAACCGCACGACCGGGTTCGCCTCCTCGATCGTCGGGACGTACCGGAGGAAGGCGACGGTCGACACGATGTCGCCGACGCCGTACGTCGCCGTCGCCGCGATCCACAGCCAGTAGAACTCGTTGGGGCGCCGGCGGTAGGCGAGGCGACGCCGAGACCGATCGCGGGATCGAACCACGGGCGAAACTGTCGGGCGGCGAACGTGAATGTGCCGATCCGCTGGGGCCGGCGCGCGCTTTGCGGACGGAGACCGACCGGCGTCCGGCCGACTTAATAGGGATCGCGCCGTCTCGGCGGCCGTGACGGGGCCGTCGACCCGCGACGAGAAGCTGGAGCTCGGCGTCGAGCTGCTGGCGCACCTCGAACGCGAGGAGCTCGACCTCGCCGCGGCGGTCGACCGGATCGAGACGATCACGACGAGCCCGGCGCTCACCCGCGACATCCTCGACGCCGCGGAGAAGCGCGGCGTCATCGACCGCGAGGGCGCTCGGCTCCGGGTCAACACCGGCGGCGCCTACGTCGAGTACGAGCGCCAGGTCGTCGCGCGCGAGGGCGACTTCGAGTGTCGGCGCTGCGGCGCCTCGGTCTCGACGGGCCACTTCGTGGAACTTGACGCGGGCGAACTCGGCCCGTTCGGCTCCTCGTGCGTCCGCAAGGTTACGGGCCGCGAGTCGGAGTCGGCGTCGGACGCGGCGTGAGGGCGGCGCCGAGAGCGGCCTCCGGCCGGTCGAGCGTCCACCGCGCTCTCCCGCCGCCCGAGCGTCGACCGAACTCGCCGGAGTATTTACGTCCGCGCCCGAAGCGACGGTAATGACCGCGCCGAACCGGAACGCCCTGTGGGCGAACGCGCTCGTCGACGAGCTCGTCGCCGCGGGCGTCGACGCCGTCGTCGCCTCGCCGGGCAGCCGCTCGACGCCGCTGACCGTCGCCGCCGCGGGCCACGAGAATCTCCGCGTGTTCTCGCAGCTCGACGAGCGCTCCGCCGCGTACTTCGCGCTCGGGCGCGCCCGTCGGACCGGCCGCGTGACGCCGCTGATCTGTACCTCCGGCACCGCCGCCGCCAACTACCACCCGGCCGTGATGGAGGCGAGCGAGGCCCGCGTCCCGCTGCTCGCGCTCACCGCCGACCGGCCGCCCGAACTGCGCGACTCCGGCGCGAACCAGACCGCGGATCAAGAGAAGCTGTACGGCGACGGGGTTCGATTTTATAAAGACCTCCCGGAGCCGGCCGCAAACGATCGGGCCCTCCGGTCGCTGCGCACGACGGTTGCCCGCGCCGTCGCGACGGCAGAAGGGGCCGACCCGGGCCCGGTCCACCTCAACGTCCCGTTTAAGAAGCCGCTGGAGCCGACGCCGGTCCCGGGCGACGTGCCCGACGACCTGCCGGAGGCGGCCGAGCGCGGGCGCGACGGCCCCTACGTCGACGTGACTCACGGGGCCCCCGAACCGGGCGACGACAAACTCCGGGCGCTCGCGACCGCGCTCGGGGAGGCGGACCGCGGCCTGATCGTCGCCGGCCCCGCCGACCCGCCGGGGATCGACTCGGAGTCGGTCACGGCGCTCGCGCACGCCACCGGGTTCCCCGTGCTGGCCGACCCACTTTCCGGACTCCGGTACGGCGGTCACACGCGCGTCGCGCCCGTGATCGGCGCCTACGACGCGTACCTCTCGGCCGACCTCGCGGACGGCGGAAGCGACGCGGGCGACGCCGCCGCGGCGGGCGACGCGTGGGCCGACCCCGACCTCGTCCTTCGGTTGGGTGCCTCGCCGACCTCCAAGCGGCTCCGGAAGTACCTCGCCGCGACCGGCGCCGACCAGTACCAGGTCGACCCCGCCGGCCGCTGGCGCGAGGCCGAGTTCGCCGCGACCGACCTCGTCGTCGCCGAGCCGAGCCGGCTCTGCGCCCGACTCTCGCGGCTCGTCGGCGGCGGGAGCGGAGACCAAGGCTGGCGCGCGCAGTGGGAGGAGGCCGACCGGGTCGCGGAAGCGGTTCACGCCCGCGAGGCCGACGCGCTTGCCGGCGCGGGGGGCGGGGGGGCGGACGCGGGGC
>NZ_NEWI01000146.1:0-5786 GCF_002135005.1 Halorubrum sp. SD612
GGCGTCGAGCGGCTCGGGCCGAAATTCTATTACCCCAAGTTCCGCAAGTTCCGCTAGCCTCTGGCCGAAGGCAGGACGGTCTTCACACATACCCGTCTTTGCCAGGCCAGAGGCACTAATACTCCTGGTTCCGCCAGTCTACTGAAGAGCGTGTTCGCCAGACGGCGCCTGAGACGGCGACCGGATCCGTCGGCGCAGTTGTACGGAGCGCCGCTCGGTGGGACGGGCCGTCGACCGTTGTGTGAGACTCAACACCAAGATGCGTTAGATTTTTATAGAATCGCAACCCTATAATTGGATGAGTTCGAGGTGGTCAGCGATGCCCATGCTCGAGCCAGCAAACACGTGGACACAGGGACTCGACTTCCCGAGCAGACTGTTCGAATCCGGTAGCAACGACTACGAACTGTACGAGGAGGACGGCGAGTTCGTCCTGTCGGTCGAGCTTCCGGGGTTCGACCCGTCGGAGATCACCGCCTCGTGGAACGACGGCGTGCTTAACGTCGCCGGCGAACACGAGGACGAACACCGCGGGACCCGGCGGACGTACCACCGTCGGTTCCGCTTCCCGAAGGCGATCGACGAGGACGGTATCGAGGCCGAATACCGGAACGGCATCCTGACGGTGCGGCTCCCCGTGACCGTCGAGAGCGCCGTCAGCGGCACGGAGATCGAGATCGAGAGCTGACGCCGCCGCGCTCGGCCCGCGACCCTCGGTCTCCGAGCCCCGTAGTCGCGACGGACCGGCATCGCGCCGGGCCCCCTCCCCGCGAGTTCCGTTCCCGCGTTGTTCCGAACGCGCTCCCGTTCGTGCCGGAGCGACCGGTCGTCAAGTCGGTCGCGCCGACCCCGCACGCCTTTTACTGCCGCGCGCGACGGTCGACGCATGAACCGCGACGAGTTCGCCGCCAGCATCGACCACACCGTCCTCGGTCCGGAGACGACCTGGGACGACGTGCGGAGCGTTCTCGACGAGGCCGCCGCGCACGGGATGAACGCGTGTATCCCGCCGTGCTACGTCGCCGAAGCGGCCGAGTATGAGGCAGAGCCCGCGGCGATCGCCACCGTGGTGGGGTTCCCGCACGGGCAACACGACCCGACGGTCAAGCGCGACGAGGCGGTCACGGCGTGGGAGGCGGGCGCGGACGAGGTCGACCTCGTGATCAACGTCGGCCGGCTGAAGGCCGGCGACGGCGGCGCGGTCGCCGACGAGCTCGCGGACATCGTCGCGGCCGTGCCCGTCCCGGTGAAGGTGATCATCGAGACCGCCCTCCTCGACGACGCCGAGAAGCGCCGCGCGTGCGAGGCCGCGGTCGCCGCCGACGCCGACATGGTGAAGACGTCGACCGGGTTCGCCGACGGCGGCGCGACCGTCCCCGACGTCGAGCTGATGAGCGAGTACCTTCCCGTGAAGGCCTCCGGCGGCGTGGGCTCCTACGAGGAGGCGACGGCCATGCTCGACGCCGGCGCGGTGCGGATCGGCGCGTCGTCCGGCGTGGCTATCGTCGAGGGACACCCGGAGAGCGGGGAGTAACGCTCGTTCGTCGGTACGCAGTCGAAAGGTCGCCCTCGCGCTCGTTCGTCAATAGCGAGCCCGAAGCAGGGCTAACGTTCGTCCGACGACGGGGGGCGCCCGTCGCCGTCGGCGGCGAGCCCGTCACCGGACGGCGATCCGTCGGCGTCCCCGACGGTCCCGTTCTCGGCGTCGCGTCGCTCGTCGCCTCCGACCGCGTCGTCGCCCTCGGCCCCGTCGACGCCGTCGGACTCCGCGCTCTCGATTTCCTCGGGGTCGACGTCGACATCGAAGGCGGAGACCGACTCGGAGAGCGACTCGGCCTGTCCCCGGAGCCGGTCGGCGTTCTCCGCGATGGTGGCGACGGTCGCGGTCTGCTCCTCTGCGGCGGCGGACACCTGCTCGGAGCCGGCGGCGACCTCCCCGCTCACCTCGGCGACGTCCTCGACGCCCTCGACCGCGCGCTGCGTCGACCGCGCCTGGTCCTCGGCCGCCTCGCTGATCTCCTGAACGCCGTGGTTCGTCTCCTCGACGGCGTCGACGACCGCTTCGAGCGACGACGAGGCCTCGCGGACGGTGTCCGCCCCCTCGTCGATCCGCTCGTTCGTCTCGCGGATGTCATCGACCGTCGCGTCGGTCTCCTCGCGGACGGTCGCGATCTGCGACTCGATCTCGGCGGCGGCCTCCTGCGTCTCCTCCGCGAGCTCTTTCACCTCGTCGGCGACGACCGCGAAGCCCTCGCCGGCCTCGCCGGCGCGGGCGGCCTCGATCGAGGCGTTCAGCGCGAGAATGTTCGTCTGCTCGGCCACGTCGGTGATGAACTCCACCACCTCGTCGATCTCGTCCATGCGCTCGTCGAGCGCCTCCATCTGCTCGACCGCGGCCGCGGAGCGCGCCTCGATCGCGTCCATCTCGTCGAGCGCCTCCGAGGCGGCCTCGCGGCCTGACTCGCCGCGCTCCGCGGCGGCCTCGGCGGTCTCCGCGACGGACGCGGCGGACGAGGCGACCTCCTCGATGCTCGCGGAGAGGTCGCTCATCTCGTCGCTCACCTCGTCGAGGCGCTCGTCCTGACTGATCGCGCCGTCGGCGATCTCCTGGATCTGCTCGCTGACGGTCCCGCTCGCGGTCTCGCCCTCGTCGGCGCCGGCCGCGAGCTCCGCGCTCGCGCCGTCGACCTCGCCGGCGAAGGCGGCGACCCGCGCGGTGGTCCGCTCCAACTGGGCCACCATGTCGTTGAACTCCTCGGCGATCTCGCGCATCGCCTCGCGGTCCGCGTCCGGGTCCATCCGGCGCGTGAGGTCACCGTCCGCGACCGCGCCCATCACCTCGCTGTAGTCGGCCGCACGCGCCTCCATGTCGCGGGTGACGGCCTCCGCCTCCTCGCGGGCCGCCTCGGCCTCGTCGGCGGCGGTCTCGGCCTCGGCGATCCGGTCCCGGAGCGAGTCCCGCATCTCCCCGAAGCTCCTGAACAGGCGGCCGATCTCGTCGATCCGTCCGGTCGACAGGTCGACGTCGAGGTCCCCCGACTCGATCCGCTCGGCGCGGTTGCGGAGCCGCGAGAGCGGGAGCACCGTTCGAGTTCCGAGGACGGCGCCCACGACGCCCAGCGACGCGAGCGTGAGGAGGATGAGGAGCAGCACGGAGTTCCCCACGTCGTTGCGGACGGCGAACGCGGTCGACTGGTCGACGCTCGTGACGGCCACCCAGTCGGTGTCGGGAACGGAGGCGTACGCGTGGACCTGACCGGCGCCGATCCGCGTCGCGGTCGTGGCGTTGCCCTCCCGGATCGCCTCGACGCCGTCGGCGTGTTCCGCCTCGTCGACCGTGCCGTCGATGTCGAGGACGGTCTGCCCGGCGGCGTTGAGGATCATCGTCTCCTCCCCGGGGTCGCTGTTCTGGATGCGTTCGAGCTGCGGCTGGATGCGGGTGACCACGACGAGGTACCGGCCGTCGGCCCGCGGCACCGAGCTGGCGAACGCCATCACCGGGCGGTCGTTGAGCACGGGCGACCGGTACGAGCGGTCCGACCGCCAGACCCGGTCGTCCTCGCCGACCCCCTCGGGGACGTCCGCGTCGCTCCACGGCGCGTCGAGGTCGCTCGGCGCGCGCCCCTCTAAGGGGCGTTCGGTGCTGGCGACGACCCGGTCCTGCGCCGCGTCGACGAGGTGGATGCTAACGATGTCCTCGGAGAGCAGCTGGTCTTTCAACAGCACGTACGCCGGCGCGCGCCGGTCGGACCGGAGCGCGTCGGCCGCCGACATCGACCGCGTCTCGGTGCTCATCCGCTCGGTCCACGACCCGATCGCGTCGGCCTGGAGGCCGCCGGTCTCGGCGAGCTGCGTCGTCGCGTCCGACTCCACGGTCTGTTCGGTCTGGAGGTAGGTGAACGCGCCCCCGGCGACGACGACCGCCGCGACCACGAGGAACGCCAGCGCGAACTTCGCGGCGTACCGGCGGCGCACCGCGTTCGGGAGGAGCCGCCCGACCGCGCGTACGAGGCGCTCGAACGAGTCGGGTGCCATCAGTTCACCGCCTCCGGGTCCGTGGGGACCGACAGGTCGCCGGCGACGATCCGCTCGCCGGAGTCGACGATCGCGGCGCGCACGTCGTCGGGGATCACCGGCCCGAGCGTCGTACCGTAGATGAGCGCGACGCCGTCCTCGGCGAGCCCGAGCGCCGTCGTGGAGCCGGTGGCGAGGTCGTCGTCGATCGTCTCCTCGACGGCGTCGTACACCGCGGTGCCGACCCGCTTCACCATCGACGCGAGGATCACGTCGGCGTACCGCGGGTTGCTGCGCGACTGGTCGGAGTCGACGCCGATCGCGTACCGGCCGTACTCCTGGGCCGCCTGAAACACGCCGAGTCCGCTCCCGCCGGCCGCGTGGTACACCACGTCGGCCCCCTGTTCGAACATCTCCGCGGCGGCGGCGTACCCGCCCTCGGGGTCGTCGAACGCGCCGAGGTACGTTGACAGCACCGACACGTCCGCGGTCGCGTGGTCGACGCCGGCGCGGTAGCCGGCCTCGAACTTGCGGACGAGCGGCGAGTCGACGCCGCCGACGTAGCCGACGGTCCGCTCGTCGGGGACGGTCGACCCCGCGCCGACGGACACGTCGCGGTCCGTCACCAGCCCGGCGAGGTGGCCGGCCTGGAACGACCCCTCGTGTTCGCGGAACACGTAGCTCGCCACGTTGTCGCGGTCGACGACCGAGTCGACGATTGCGTACCGCTGGTCGGGGTGCTCGCCCGCGACCGTCGAGAGCGCGTCCGCCTGGAGGAAGCCGATACAGCAGATCAGGTCGTAGGCGGGATCGGTCGACGACGAGAGGGCGTCCTGCGCGGTCTCGAACTCCGGGATCGAGGTCGGCTCCTCGTTCGCGAACGCCACGTCGTGATCGAGGCGCGCGCGCTGGATGCCCCGGTTCGCGGCGTCGTTGAACGACCGGTCGTCTAGCCCGCCGAGCGCGTAGATCATCCCGACCGTCGCGCTGGCGTCCGCCGCGTTCCGGATCGCGTCTCCCCCGTCGGCCTCGTCGTCCGCCGGTTCGTCGTTGCCGGTGTCTATCGACGCCGCACCGGGGGCCTCGTCGCCGAGGCACCCGGCCAGCGCGCCCGCCACAGCCCCCCCGAGACCGGCGGCGAGCCGCCGTCGAGAGAGCGTCGTGGGTCCCGTCTGCGTCATGTCGCACCGGTTTCGACCGAGGGCTAAAACGCCTCGGAGCAAATTATCAATGATAATAGTAAACCGCGCTCACAGCCCCGGCGGTCCGGTCACCACCGTTCCCCGAGGCTGAGAATCCAGTCGGACGGATTTATAACCTGAGCGCGTACAAAGGGGTATGAGCCACCAACTGGGATCGCGTGGATTCGACCTCGACGCGGCGTTCAAGGCGTTCGGCGCGGTCGGGATCGCCATCTCCGCCGCGCTCACCGTGGCCGTGCTGGCGCTGACCGACCCGTTCGGCGAGTACGTCACCGCGTCGCCCGCCCTGCTCGGAACGCTGTTGTACGGCGCGCTCGTCGTCGCGGTCGGCTACACGACGTACGCCCTCCGTCGGCGCTGACGGTCTCCGCGCGCTCCCCGCCGGGAGACATAAACCGCTCGCCGGCGGAGCGTGACCCATGACCGACGAGCCGACCGACGCGGCGGTAGAGCGATTTCTCGACCGGGCGACGGCCGCCTTCGACGACTACGACGAGGGGTACGCCGACGCGGACGCGACGCTCGCGATGCTCCGTACTCACGTAGACGAGCTGTCGGCGAGCGTCGAGG
>NZ_NEWI01000147.1:0-5770 GCF_002135005.1 Halorubrum sp. SD612
GGGATCGTCTCAATGAATGGTTCAAGCACCGCCTCATACCAGATCTTTCGACGCTGAAACGGCAGATTCAACGAGGACTGCCGACGATCACGGAACCGATCATCTGGAACTATCTCTGCCCTTGAGGACGGTAGAAATTAACGCACGACCGTATGAGTTCTCGGGGCGGGGGGGAGACCCGCTCCCGGCTCAGAACTTCTCCAACAGGTCGCCGTAGAACTCGCCGCCGCGGTCGTCCGCGAGCTTCTCGACGATGAGCTCCGGCGTCGACCGCGCGAGGTGCCCCTTCTTCGGCGAGCGGTTCACGCGGAGTTCGCCGTCGACGAGCCCCGCGGCCTCGATGCCGTCGACCGCGACTTCGAAGTCGGCGGCGGCGCGGATCTCGCGGGCGAGGTGCGAGACGAAGACGGCGGTCGCGTCCTGGTCGTCGAGCGCCTCCAAGATGCCCGCGATGATCTTCGCGGAGGCGCCCGGCTCGGTGATGGATTCGAGTTCGTCCACCAAGACTAGCCGACCGTCGGCGCCGTCGACGAGGTCGCCGAAGTCCCGCAGCGTCGCCTCGAACGCGCCGGCGTCGAGGGTGCCCTGCGACTTCGCGTAGTAGTGGATCTCCTCGAACCGCTCGACGGTCGCCGACTCGGCCGGCACGGGCATCCCCATCTGCGCGAGCACGACGACCAGCGCGACCAGATCGAGCGTCGAGGTCTTCCCGCCGGAGTTCACCCCGGAGAGCAGCGTCGCGCCCGACACGCCGTAGTCGACGGGCTCGACATCGGGGAAGTCGACGTCGAGGAGCGGGGAGCGACCGCCCTCGATGCGGAAGCCGGCGGGCGGGGCCTCGCCGCCGTCGTCGTCGCCCGCCGGCTCGACCACCTCGGGCAGCGTACAGTCGAAGTCGCGCGCGAACCGCGCGACGGCGAGCTCGACGTCGAGCTCCAGGGCGTCGCGGACCAGCTCCTCGACCGGCTGGCGGAGGTCCCCGAGGTCGCTCGCGAGGTCGGCCTTCAGCTTCGCCGCCCGGCGGTCCCGGGCCGCGGAGAGCTCGGTCCGGAGCCGCGAGACGGCGCTCTCGTCGTGGTCGACCGGGAAGGATGGGTCGCCGCCGAAGACGCGCTCCGCGAGCTCCGCCTCCTCGGGTTCCAGTCGGAGCGCGTCGGCGAGGTGTTCGCGGGCGGCGTCGACGGCCGCGTCGTACTCGTCGGCGAGCTCGCGGTCCAGCAGGGAGTCCACGCGGGCGCCCTGCTCGACGAGGGAGAGGAAGTCGGTCCCCTCGATGGTGACGTCGCGCTCGCGGATCGCCTCGCGCAGCCGGTCGTCAGCGACGGAGGCGGCCGTCGACACCGCGGCGTCGAGGTCGTCGACGGCGGCGGTGAGCCGGTCCAGCTCCGCGTCGCCGGCGATGGTCCCGTCGTCGTCGAGCCGGGAGAGCGCGTCGCGCAGGCGGTCGAGGTCGACCGGGGGGTCCCCGCCGCTCCCCGAGTCGCCGCCGTCCGGTTCGTCGCCGGAGACGGGATCACCGCCGGAGACGGGATCACCGCCGGAGACCGGGTCGCCGGCCGCCGCGGCCGCCTCGTGGACCGCCGCGGCCGCCTCCAGCCGCTCGCGGTTCTCGGCGAAGAAGGCGAGCAGGCGCTCGGGGACGGTCTCCGCGGGCGTTTCGAGGGCGTCCGGCCGCACGCTCACGTCGCCCTCCACGTCGAGCCCGGCGAACGACTCGTCTAAGACGATCACGGACGCGTACGACCGGCCGAGCTCGGAGACGTCGCGCGCGTCCTCGACCGTCTCGACGGAGAGCTCGGGCACCTCCGCCTCGGCGCGGGCGAGCGTCTCGGCGTCGGCCGTCGCGAGGCAGCGGTCGCGGACGCGGACGGTGGGCGGGTCGGAGAGCGGCGCGCAGTCGGCGAGCGCCTCGCGGACCGCCGGGTCGGGGTCGCGCGCGGTCGCCGCGGCGGCGAACGACTGCGCCTCCGCGATCCGCGAGGCGGACGCGCTCGGGTAGAACGTCTCCAGCCGCTTCGCCGCGTAGTCGGTGACGGTGCGCTCGCGCAGCAGGTCGATCGCCTCCCGGTACAGCTCGCGGGCGCGGTCGGTGGCCAGCACGCGACCGTCGTCGCCGTGGCGGCGCCGGATCGCTCCGCGAGCGATGCGGGCCGCGCGGGCCTCGTTGACGCCCGGCGCGCGGGCGATGGCGGCCACGTCGCCGGACTCGACGGTCGCGACCGGGTCGTCGAGTTCGCGCAGCGAAGCGGCCGTCTTGGCGCCGACGCCGGGGATCGCCTCCAGCTCCATCTACCCGCCGGTATCACGGCAACGGTGTAAAGCGTGCGGGTCGCTCCCGCGGATCCCCGCGGCGTCCGGCGGGTCGGGGGGCGGCGCGCGTCTCAGAGCGAGGACCAGCGCGCCGGGTGCGACGCCCTTTTTCGCGCTCGTCGCCAACGCCTGCCATGAGTCAGGACGCGCGTGCCGTCGGCGACGGGTCGTTCGACCCCGAGGCGGCGGCGAAGGCGGCGACCGCCCGCGAGGCGCTCGGCGAGCGCGACGGGGTGCTCGTCGCGTTCTCGGGCGGCGTCGACTCCGCGGTGGTGGCCGCGCTGGCAACGGAGGCGCTCGGCGACGACGCCGTGGCGTGTACCGCCCGCAGCGAGACGCTCCCCGCGGCGGAGCTCGACGACGCGAAGCGAGTCGCCGACGAGATCGGGGTCCGCCACGAGACGGTGACGTTCTCCGAGCTCGACGACCCGAACTTCGTCGCCAACGACGGCGACCGGTGTTACCACTGCCGAACGATGCGGCTCGGCCGGATGTACGAGACGGCCAAGGAGCTGGGGATCGGCACCGTCTGCGACGGGACGAACGCCGACGACCCCGGCGAGGGACACCGGCCGGGGCTCCGCGCGGTCGAGGAGCTCGACGTGTTCTCGCCGCTGCTCGACGCCGGGATCTCGAAGGAGGAGGTCCGCGCGATCGCCGACGCCTACGACCTCTCCGTGGCCGACAAACCCTCCATGGCGTGTCTCTCCTCGCGGATCCCGACCGGGCTGGAGGTGACCGAGGAGCGGCTGACCCGCGTCGAGAAGGCCGAGCGGGTGCTCCGGGAGTGGGGCTTCGAGGGGTTCCGCGTCCGCGACCACGACGGGCTCGCGCGCGTCGAGATCGCGCCGGACGAGTTGGAGCGCGCCCTCGACCCCGCCTTCGCCGACGCCGTCCACGAGCACCTCACCGACCTCGGCTTCGAGTACGTCACCCTCGACATGGCCGGCTACCGGACGGGGAGCGTGAGCCCGGGCGGCGAGGAGCGGGACGCGGACGGTTCCGTGGAGACGGACGGCGACGACGAGGCGGACGGCGACGACGAGGCGGACGGTTCCGACGGCGTCGACCTCGGCCGGGGATATCCGCGCTGAGGCCGGGGAGCCGGGCGGTTCGGACCGCGCTCGTCGTTATCACCCGAGAGAACCCGGCACGAACGCTTATAAACCGTGTTACTGAAGCGACACCTATGCGCGAAGCGCAGACGCTGGCGGTGATCGCCGGCGGCGTCGGCGGGGCCGTCGGGGCGTTCGTCGGCGTCGCGATCGGCGGGTCGGCGCTCTCGGTGACGCTGACCACCCTCGGGGTCGCGACGCTCGTCGGCGTCGGCGTCATCGCGAGCGCGGTCATCGCCGGCGACGTGGAGTTCCTCGCCGACGCGGACGGGGAGTGACTCCGGAGGCTCGCGTTCGACCGCGCGCTTCAAGGTCCCGCCGCGACGAGCGAGTGCCATGAGCCTCATCGCGTTCGACTTCGACGGGACGCTCTCCGACTCCGAGATGACGGTCCTGCTCGCGGAGCGGGCGGGCGTCACCGACGAGGTCGCCGAGATCACCGAGCGGGCGATGAACGACGATATCGGCTACGCCGAGAGCCTCTACCGGCGCGCGGAGCTGTTGGAGGGCCTCTCGGCGGTCGACGTGGAGGACGCGTTCGACGCGGTCCGGATCCGCCCCGGCGCGGCGCGTCTCATCGAGCGCCTGCGGGAGGCGGGCCACCACGTCGCGGTGCTCACCGGCGGCTTCGAGCGCGGCGTCGAGGCGGCGCTCGCCCGCGAGGGGGTCGCCGTCGACACGATCGTCGCGAACCGGCTGCCGACCGGACCGGACGGCGCGCTCACCGGCGAGGCCGAGGGGCCGCTGATCGAGGGGACGAAGGACGACGCGCTCGGCGACCTCGCGGCCGAGGTCGGCGGGCCGATGACGGAGACGGTGGCGGTCGGCGACGGCGCGAACGACCTCCCGATGCTGGAGGTTGCCGGGCTCGCGGTCGGCTTCGTCCCCAAGTCCGCGGTGCGGCCGGTGTGCGACTCGGTCGTCGCCTCCATGTACCGCCTCGGGAAGGTGCTGGAGGCGCACGGCGTGCTCGCGGACGCGGAGTGAGACCGCGAGGCGGCCGGGGCGTGAGAGAGACCGCGAGACGGCCGGGGCGTGAGAGAGACCGCGAGGCGGCCGAGGCGAGTCCGAAGCGCTCGCGACGACGCCCGATACCTGACCATGTTTGGCTCAAGGGTTAATCAACGGCGGACCGAACATATGGGTATGAGCGTCCTCGCCGGGGTGATCCGATGCTACCGACGCTGACGTATCTCCAGTTCCACCTCGTCTTCAGCCTTCCCGTGTTGGGGTTGTTATGGTACCTCGCGCCCCGGTACGACGCCGTTCGACGCCGGCGCGCGACGGCCGGCATCGCGATCCTCGTCGCCATCGCCTACTTCTACACGACGCCGTGGATCAGCTACATGATCCGGCAGGGGGCGTGGTCGTACGCCGACGGCGCGGTGCTCGTCCGGGCGCTGTCGATCCCGCTCGGCGAGTACCTCTTTTTCACCATCCAGACCGTCGTCACCGCGTTCGCGCTCCACCTGCTCGGCTTCGACCCGACGTTCCGCGAGGGCGACTTCGACCGGAGGCCGCGGATCGCCGGCGTCGTCGCCGGCGTCGCGATGGTCGCCGGAGGGCTCTGGCTCACGACCCTCGGCTCCTCGTTCCTCTACCTCGGCGGCCTGATCGCGTGGGTCGGCCCGGTCGTCGCGCTCCAGTGGGCGGTCGGCGGGGGGTACCTCGTCCGGACGCCGCGAACCTGGCTCGCGGCGACGCTGCTCCCGGCGGCGTACTTCTGGGTCGCCGACCGGATCGCGATCGCCATGGGGACGTGGCGGCTCTCGGCGGAGTACACGACCGGGGTCGCCGTGTTGGGGCTCCCGATCGAGGAGATGCTGTTCTTCGCCGCGGCCGGCGTGATGACCGTCAACGGGCTCGTCCTCTTCGAGTGGGTGCTCGACTGGAACGACCGCGGGGGCGCGGTCGCCGAGCCGTCGCCGTCGGCCGAAGCGGAGCGCGACGTCTCGGCGCCCGAGCCGCCGACCGATCCGGACCCCGACGTGGTCGATGACTGAGGCCTCGTCGGCGTCGACGAGGGCGACCGACTCCGGTTCCGCGGAGGCTCGCGAGCGCGACGCCGGAGCGGCCCCCGCGGACGGGGGACCCGAATCCCCGGCCGCGGCGGACCGGGTCGACCGCTGGTTCGCGCGTCTCCCCGCGCTGGCGCTGGCCGCGCTCCTGCCGATCGGCGCCGTCACCCCCCTGTTTCCGGTCGAGCTCGGCGTCGCGACGTTCGCGCTCGGCACGCTCGTCGTCGGCATGGCGCACGGCGCGGTCGACCACCTCGTCCCCCTCCGGGCCGCGCCGAACGTGTCGCTCCGGCGGTCGATCGCGGTCGTCGCGGTCGTGTACGCGGT
>NZ_NEWI01000148.1:0-5716 GCF_002135005.1 Halorubrum sp. SD612
CACGTCCCGCGGCCGGTGAAGAAGACGCTCGAAGACGACGACTGGCGCGCGGAGGGGGCGATGACGTACCTCTACCGTCGCGGGTTCGACGTGTACGAGATCAACACGATCCTCTCGGCGGGGGCGCTCGGGCGCGGCGAGAACCGTCGGCTCGTCCCGACGCGCTGGTCGATCACGGCCGTCGACGACACGGTCGGCCAGTTCCTCCGCGGGTCGATCCGCGACAACCCGACGGTCGACCGGATCGAGGTCCACCGCAACGAGTACCTCGGCAACGCCTTCTGGGTGATCTTGGTGCCGGGGCGGTGGGAGTACGAGCTCGTCGAGATGAAGTCGCCCGGGTCGATCTGGAACCCGGACCCCGAAGCGGGGGTGTACCTCGCGGCCGCGAGCGAGGGCCGCGAGGGACGGACCGGCTACGTCGAGGAGACGGCGGGCGCATACTACGCGGCGCGGCTGGGCGTCTTGGAACACCTCGACGACCGCGGCCGGCAGGCGAAGGCGCTCGTCGTGCGCCACGTCTCCGACGACTACTGGGGTCCGGTCGGCGTGTGGCAGGTGCGCGAGGCCGTCCGCGACGCCTTCGAGGGGGAGCGGGGGACGGCGGAGACGTTCGGCGAGGCGGTCCGCGGCGTCGCCGACCACCTGCCCGTCTCGCTCGGCCGGCTCCGCCGGAAGTCGACGCTGGCGGCGGGGCTACAGGCGAACCTCGCGGACTTCGTCGACGCGGAGTGAACCGGCGGGCGAAGGGCCCTCGCCGCCGATCCGTTTTAGTCACGGGCCCGAGTGGGCGGCGTATGGTCCCTCTCGCCCTCGCGTTCGGCGGCGTCCCCGGCGGTCCGGAGCTGGTGATCGTCCTGATAATCGCCGTCCTCCTGTTCGGGGTCCCCCTCGTTCTCGTCGGGGGAGCGGTGCTCTACCTCACGACTCGGTCTGACGACGGGTCCGAGGCCGGTGCGTCCGGAGCGGGAGGGCCCGACGCCGAGCGGATCGCGGAGCTGGAAGCGGAGGTCGAGCGGCTCCGAGAGAAGGTGGATGACGGGGCGCACGAGGAGGAGGGCGAGCGGGCCTGAGCGGCGCCGCCGCGTCGACGCACTCGCGGCGCGTCGATCAGTCCTCTGCCCAGTAGTACAGTTGCTCGCGCGGCGCGTCGCAGTTCGGGCAGTTCGCCGGGAGCTGGTCGCCGATCTCGCCCATCTCGCCGCACTCCCAACAGCGCCACATCACGTACGCGGTGCCGAACACGTCCCTGGCGTCGGTGAGCGCCAGCGTGTCGGTGCTCGACGGCGACGCGACGTAGAAGCCGTCGTCGTCGACGCCGCGGATCGACCCGAGCCGCTCGCCGTCCTCGTTGTACACCGCCTGTCCGATGCTCACGTCGGCGAATACGGGTTCTTCCGAGGCCATACGCGGCAATAAGTGCCGGTAGTACATAAGTGTGGTACCAAATGTCACGAAGCGTAGCGAGGAAAGTGGCGGCGAGGGGGCCGGAGCGCGGCCTCGGAGTCGGGACCGGCGGGACAAGCGATTCGACCGGAACAGGAGGTGCGACGGGGGTGGGGAGTCGGCGGAACCGGTCAGGCGACCGGCGTGCGCTCGACGACGGTCCCGTCGACGGTCGGGTACTGTTCGACGATCTCGCCTTCGTCGAGGTCGCCGTCCTCGATCATCTCCTCGAGGAGCCACCACGCGACCTCGACGTGGTTCGACTTGACGGTGTAGAACTCCTCGGGCACGCCGAGCGCCTCGAACCGCTCGGGGTCGGCGAACGCCTTCCCGTAGACGAGCGTCCCGTCGTCGGTCACCTCGTCGAACTCGCGGCGGATGTTCTTCGCCATCCGCTTGAGGCGGTTGCGGTGTTGGGCGGCGTCTTTGAACACCGACGTACAGAAGTACACCTTCTCGTGGCTCGCCATCTCTTCGAGGATGGCGTCGTCCTTCGACCCCTCGACGGCGGACATGTGGCCCTCCTGTAGTTCGAAGCCCTCCTCTTGCATCCGGCGGTAGTTCCCGTCGGACATCTCGAACTCGTTGATGTTACAGAACTCGGCGGCGCCCTCGTCTAAGAACTCCAAGAACTCCGGCTCCGCGCGGATGCCGGGGATCTCGAAGGCGGGGGTGAGCCCCTCCTCGCGGGCGATGTGGAGGATCTCCTCCCACTCGGTGCCGTGCATGTCGCCCCACATCTCCAGCGGCGGGTGGAAGCGGATCTCGTCGAGGCCGGCCTCCGAGAGGCGGCGCATGTTCTCGCGGCCGCCCGTGATGCCCGTGTAGAGGTGGGTGTGGTGGTCCTCACCGAACTCGTCTTTCAGCAGTTCGAGGTACCGGGTCGTCTTCGCCATCGCCTCCTGCGGTTCGCCGCCGGTGATCGAGGTGCCGAGCGCGCTCATACGCTTGGCCTCCTCGATCACATCGGAGTCGGACTCGACCTTCCGCTCGTTGGCGTACACGTCGGTGACGTTCTTCCGGTTCTCTCCGAGGGGGCAGTAGAAGCAGTCCCGCTGGTCGCAGTAGCCGTAGACGAAAAGCACCATCTTCCCGCCCTTGGCGCACTGTTCGCAGCCCTTGGAGATCATCTACCCCATCCTACCGGCCGCGGCCTCAAAAAGCGTCCGAACCGCGCGCTCCCGAGAGAGCCGTTGGCACGGCGGAGCGGCACCGAACACAAAGTATGTACCCCGCATGGTGTCAGTAGCGGCCATGAACCGGAACCCGAACGCCGAGAACGCCGCGGAGAACAGTAACGCGAGCGACGCGGTCACCCGTCGCCGGGCGCTCGCGGCCGGCGGTGCGGTCGGCCTCGCGAGCCTCGCCGGCTGTACCGCGCTCGACGTCGCGACCGGCGACGGGCCCGCGGAGTTCGCCGCCGGCACCGCGACGGTGGCCGACGCGACGCTCTCGGAGAGCGGGTACGAGCTCAACGAAGTGTCCGACGAGACGATCTCCCGAGAGGTCGAGGCGGCCGGACAGACCCGAGAGGTCCGGGTGACGAACACCGTCGCGGAGTAGGACAAGGCGGTCGAACTGCTCGGCGAGCGCTACCAGGCCGCCGTGTTCGCCGCGGTGACGACGCCGCAGATAGAGGTCCTCGGCCGGGCGCTCAACCCGATCGCGGAGATGGGAACCCGCGAGCGCGCCGAGCTCATCTTGAGCCGCTTCGAGAACGTCGGCGGCTTAGAGCGCGGCTCGGAGTACTCGACGAGCGTCCTCGACACCGACACGGCGGTCGTCGTGTACACGGTCGATGCGGAGATCGAGGGGACGGGCGTGACCACCGAGCTGGAGCTCCACATCGGCGAACCGGTCGGCGTCGAGGACGACTTCGTCCTCCCGCTGGCGGCGTACCCGGCCGCGTTCAGCGACGGCGAGAACGTCCGCCGGATGATGAACGGGGTCGAACACGAGCCGACCGACGAGAGCTGACGGCGAGGCGACGCAGTCGGCGGATCGCGTGCGACGCGGAGGGGCGACGCGAGCCGAAAACATATGTCGTCCCCTCGCGTAGCCCCGTTCGATGCTGCTCGTCCTCTGCGTCGACCTCGACGACGACCTCGGCCGCAAGACGGGGATCCCCACGCCCGTCATCGGCGACGAGGACGTCACCGAGGCCGCGGTCGCGCTCGCGACCGCCGACCCCGAGGACTCCGACGTCAACGTCCTCTTCCAAGGCGTCAACGTCCACGACGAGCTGGCCGCCGACGGCGAGGCCGTCGAGGTCGCCGCCGTCACCGGCGTCGACGGTCCCGACGTGAAGGCGAACCGCGCGGTCGGCCAGGAGGTCGACCGCGTGCTCGCCGAGCTGTCGACCAGCGAGGAGGTCTCCGCGGTCGTGATCACCGACGGCGCACAAGACGAGTCGGTCCTCCCCGTGATCCGGTCGCGGATGCCGATCGACGGGATGCGGCGCGTTGTCGTCAGACAGGCGCAGGACCTCGAGTCGCTGTACTACACGATCAAGCAGGTCCTCGCCGACCCGGAGACCCGCGGCACGATCCTCATTCCACTCGGCGTCCTGCTGTTGATCTACCCGCTCGTCGTGGTCGCGAACCTCTTCGACGTGGCGGGGGCGGCCGTGCTGGGGATCCTCTCCGGCGCGGTGGGGCTCTACTCGCTGTTCCGCGGGCTGGGGCTCGAAGACAGCGTTGACGGCGCCGCGGAGAGCGTCCGGAACGTCCTCTACACCGGCCGCGTGACCCTCGTCACCTACGTCGTCGCGCTCGCGCTGGTCGTCGTCGGCGGCGTACAGGGAGTCGAGACCGTCGACGCCGTCGGCGGGGTTCAGGGGAGCTCGCTCGCCGCCGGCACCACCCTCGCCGCGTTCGTCCACGGCTTCGTCCAGTGGCTCGGCGTCGCGGGCGTCACCTCCAGCCTCGGGCAGATCACCGACGAGTACCTCGCCGGCCGGTTCCGGTGGCGCTACCTCAACGCCCCCTTCTACGTGGTCTCCATCGCCGTCGTGCTGTTCGCGGTGTCGGGGTTCTTCCTCCCGGACGCGCCGGGCGTGACGGCGCTCGGGCTCTCGGAGTTGGCGATGGCGCTCGCGGCGGGGACGCTCATCGGCGTGTTGAGCACGCTCGCGTTCGCGGTCGCCGAGTCACAACTCCCGTCGGCCGAACCGGTGTGATGCCGCCACGGCGGCGCCGAGGGCGAGCCGCGGCGCCCGCCGTCGGACAGGTCAGGCCGGGGCGGTCTGCCAGCCGATGAATCGGTCGAATCCGTACGTGAACCCGAGGGACAGCGCGGCGAACACGACCCAGCGAAACACGTCGAACGCGCCGGTAAACGCGAGGACGTTGAAGACATACGAGAGCGACGCTCCGACGAATCCGGCGACGAGGAGGGTACGGCGGTCGTCCATGGGGTCCGCTCGACGCTCCGCAAGTTAGCTCTTCTGTCGGGAAACCGCCCCGACCCGACCGTCTCTTGGTGTCGCCAGCGCGCTCGCGACGACGTGGCAGACTATCGCGGCGTCCAATCGTCGCAGGCTTCCATGTCGTCCATCAGCTCGTCGTAGTGGCCGCAGTAGGGGCGCATCCCGTCGTCGGTCCGGACGTAGTCGAACTCCGCGCAGTTGCCGCAGTAGGCGTCTCCGGGCCCGTCACGCGCCGCGGGAGAGCCGGGCGCGGGCGCGGACTCCGGTGTGGTCGGGGACTCCGGCCCGTCCGTCGGCCCCGCGTCGTCCAGCGGCGAGGTGATGTCGCTGTCGGCGCTGCCGCCGTCGCTCACGCCCGGCGACCCGGGGACGGAGCGACCGCTCGCCCCGGAGCGCCCCCCGCTACTCGTTCGTCCCGGACGGTCCGACCGCTCGGCGCCGCTCGGCGCTCCCGCTCCGTCGCTGTTCGGCGTTCCCACTCCGCCCGACCGGTCGGTGCCGCGCGGCGTTCCAGACGAGTTCCCTCCAGAAGGCGGGCTCGAACGCGACGGCGCGGCGCCCGGGGAGTCACTCTCGGCGTCGTCGGGGCGGTTCGTCTGCGTCTCGATCTCGCCGTCGGGGGTCCCGCCGAGGAGGCCGACGCCGCCGCGGCTCCCGAGCTGGTCGCGGGAGACCTCGACGACCTTCGTCTCGCCCTTGTGGGTCACCTCCATCGTGACGGTGCCGCCGGGGTCGTTGCGGGTCTTGAAGTTGGCGACGCCGACGAAAACGCTCCACAGCGTCGTCGCGGCGCCGAGGAAGTAGACGCCGGCGGTGGGGAGGGTGAGGTCGGTCAGCTCCGGG
>NZ_NEWI01000149.1:0-5697 GCF_002135005.1 Halorubrum sp. SD612
CAGCCGGTAGACGAACACCGCGACGGTGGCCAGCTCGAACCCGCCGAGCGCCAAGACGATGGGGAAGGTGCCGAAGGTGAAGACGAAGGTGAGCGCCGCGCCCGTGAGGACCGCGGGGTACACCTGCGGCGCGACCACGTCGACGAACGCCCGGACCGGTCCCGCGCCGAGGCTCCGCGCGGTCTCGACCGCGCTCGCGTCCACCGACTCCCACGCCGCGGTCGTCACGCGCGCCACGAGCGGCGCGTTGTAGAACGCGTGGGCGATCACCACCGCTTCGAGGGTGAACATGAGGTCGACCGGCGGGAGGCCGAGCGCGCCCAGCGCGGCGTTCAGCGTGCCGTTCCGTCCGAAGGTGGCGACGAAGCCGACCGCGACCATGATCGACGGGAGGACGAACGGGACGACCGTGAGCGAGCGCAGCGTCCGCCGCCCGGGGAACTCGAAGCGCGCGAGCAGGTACGCGGCCGGGAGGCCGAGGGCGACGCTCGCGAGCGTCGAGAGGACCGCCTGATACGCGGTGAAGCCGACGATCCCGAGCCGGCGCTCGGGCGACGCGAGCGACCGCGCGACCGCGACCGGCGACTCGCCGGAGAGCAGCCGCGCCAGCTCCCCGAAGTAGAACGGGTCGGTGAGGACCTCCGCGAAGACGGCGAGCGTGACGGCGCCGTCGACGACGACCGCCTCGATCAGGACGGTCGCGGTCGGGTAGTAGAAGGCGACGACGAGCGCGGCGCTGGTGAGGACCGCCAGCGCCGTCAGCGCGCGCGACTCGACGCCCTCGCGGAGGCGGCTCAGCCCCACGCGACCCGTGCGATCGCCGTCGTCGTCCGTCACGCGCTCGGTCCCTCGTCGCCCACGCGCTTAGTTCCCGACGAACTCCCGCTCCCAGGCCTCGACCCACGCGTCGACGGAGCCCTGTAGCTCGTCGTAGGTGAACGTCACCGGGTCGGCCGGCTCCTGCGCCAGCTCGGCGTAGTCGCTCGGCAGCTCGGCGCCGTCGATCGCCGGGAACGCGACGTTGCGCTGGGCGATCTCGCCCTGGACCGCCGGCTCCAGCACGAACGACATGAACTCCCGGGCGAGCTCGGGCTCGTCGGCGTCGGCGAAGACGGCCATCCCCTCGGGGTTCGCGTACGCCTGGTCGTTCAGGAACCGGATCTGGTGCTCCTCGAGGTCCGCGCCCTCCATGTCGGCGAACACCTGGTCGGTGGAGTAGGAGACGACCATCGGCGCCTCGCCCTCGCTCCACGCCGCGTACGCGTCGTCCCAGCTGCCCAGCACGCGCACGTCGTTCTCCTGGAGGTCCGCCCAGTAGTCGAGGTAGTCGTAGTCGGGGTCGCCGTCCGCGCCCTCGATCGCCTCCCCGTCGCCGTCGCTCGCGACGCCGCCGTCGCCGAAGCGGTCGACCGTGTGGAGGAGGAACGCGCGCCCGGTCGAGGAGGCGCCGGGGTTCTGCGCGATGAGCGCGCCCGCGTGCTCGTCGTCGAGCAGGCCGTCGAACGTCTCGGGCGCCTCCGTCGCGGTCCCGTCGTACACGAGGCTCACGTAGCCGGTGTCGAACGGGACCGCCCGGTCGAAGGGATCGAACCGGAGCCCCTCCTTGACCGCGTCGCGGCCCTCGATCTCGCCCGCCTCGGCGAAGAGGTCGTCGTCGAGCCGCTCGTCGACGCGCACGAGGTCCTCCGTGGTGAGGCCGACGTAGAGGTCGGCGTCGACCGACGCGCCGGAGGCGGCGCGCTCGACGTAGTAGTTCACCTCGTTGTCGGGCGTCGCCCACTCCAGCGTGGCGTCGACCCGGCTCTCGAACTCCTCTTTGAGCCACTCGCCGGGGCTCACGGAGGGCGCGTCGATGAAGCTCGTGTACGTCGCGACCGTCAGCGTCGGCGTCTCATCTCCGTCGTCTCCGTTCTCGTCGTCGGTGTCGTTCCCGTCGGCGCCCCCGTCCCCGTCGCTTCCGGCGCCGTCGCCGCCGTCGTCAGTCCGCTCGGCGCTACAGCCGGCGAGCGCGGCGGCCCCCGCCGCCCCGGCCGCCGTCAGGAACCGCCGTCGGGTGCGTGACCGGGCGCGTCGCCGCCGCGTCTCGCTCTCGTCGGTAGTCATCACTCGGTTGTTGTACTCGGTGGTTACATAAGGGCTCCGTCCGCGTCCGCTGCGCCGTCCCCGAGCGGGGGTCCCGCTCCGGCCCGACTCCCGGACCGCCGACACCCATTTACTCCGCGACGACCACCCGGATCCATGGACGAGCACTCCGGAGCGCGGTCGACGCGGACGACCCGGCGGCGGCTGCTCGCCGGCGGCGCGGCGGCCGGCGTCGCCGGACTCGCGGGCTGTCTGGGCGGCCGCGACGGCCCGGTCCCGGCCCCCGAAGTGACGAGCGACCGGATCGGGGACTGGCGGCAGACCGACGAGTCCGAGAGCACCGTCTTCGAGCAGTCGTACGGCCCCGTCACGGTTCGGGCGCTCGAACGAACCCGGATATTCGAGTACGCCCCCGTCGCGGACGCGCTCGCCGAGACGGTCGACGCCTCGGGGTCGCCCGTCGTCTTCTTCGCGACGCGGATCGACCTCCGGCCCGCGATCGATCGGCTCCCGGCCGGCGTCGGTCGAGAGCGGGTGATGAGCGAGGTGGAGACGGCCGCGACCGACGCGTTCCGCGCGCAGCTCCGAAACGCCGGCATCGAGGGCGTCGAGGTCGCCGAGGAGATGACCACCACCGTCCGGTCCGGCCACACCGCGACCGCGTGGCGGCTGACGGGCGAGTACGCGATCGACGGGGGGATTCCGCTCCCGACGGGGTCGACGGCGACCGTCGACCGCCCCCTCGATATCGGGGCCCGCCTCGGCGTCTGGCACGACGGGACCGACGTCATCGTCGCGGGCGGCGCGTACCCGACCGACCCGCTCATCGAGGTGTTCGACGCGGCGCTGCCCGACTCGGTCGACGCCGAGAGCGTCGTGCGGCGGCTCGCGGACGCGGAGACCGCCGAGGCGCTCGCGACCGACCCCGCGGCCTACGACGAGGACGTCTCGCAGCTGCTCATCTCGGTGGCGTGAGCGGGTAGAGAACCCGGGACCTCCGGCGTCGGTGTAACTCTATTGTTTATAAGCGGAGCGCGGTGGCGCGTGCCGACGAGCGCCCGAAGGGCGCGAGTCGCTCGCGCGAGGTCGTCGGGCTTCGCCCGACTGCCAGAGAATCTCCGATTCTCGCTGGAGTCGCTGGCTCCCGGAGCGAAGCGGAGGGTGCCAGCGACGAGGCCGGGGAGGCGCGAGGCTGCGGTTGCGGTCGGGTGGGACGCAAAGGGGCAGTCACCGGCGGCCTCACGACTGGGGCTTCGGCGGTGTTCGCCAGCGATTCAGTCTCAGCTATTTATAAATCAGTCACTGGGGACTTGGAGGAGTCGTCGCCGATCCACAGGTAGCCATTTAGAAACAATCGACTAGAGACTTGGAGACGAACAGTTCACCGGTTCCCCCTCCGTTTCGTCTCGAACCGACCCGTTTAATCGGCGTCCCCGACTCTCACCCGGTATGAGCGACTTCCCCGAGTTCGAGGTGATCCCCGCCGTCGACGTGCAGGACGGCGAGGTCGTCCAGCTGGTCGGCGGCGAGCGCGGGACGGGCAAGCGCTACGGCGACCCCGTCGCGGCCGCCGAGCGGTGGATCGAGGCGGGCGCCGGCACGCTCCACCTCGTCGACCTCGACGGCGCGTTCGAGGGGGAGCGCGTCAACGCGGCGGCGATCGAGGCGGTCGTCGAGAGCGTTCCGGACGGGGTCGGCCTCCAACTCGGCGGCGGCATCCGCACGGCCGAGGGCGCGCGCGACCTCCTCGACCTGGGGCTCGACCGCGTCATCCTCGGCACCGCGGCGGTCGAGACGCCCGAGATCGTCGCCGAGATCGACGAGACGCACCCCGGGAGCGTCGTCGTCAGCCTCGACGCGAAGGGCGGCGAGGTCGTCGTCTCGGGGTGGACCGAGGGGACCGGGCTGGACCCCGCCGAGGCCGCGGCGCGCTACGCGGAGCTGGGCGCCGGCGCGATCCTCTTCACGAACGTCGACGTGGAGGGGCAGCTGGAAGGGATCGACCGCGAGGCGGTCGCGAGCGTCGTCGAGGCCGTCGAGATCCCCGTGATCGCGTCCGGCGGCGTGGCGAGCGTCGAGGACGTGGTCGCGCTGAAGGAGGCCGGCGCGGCGGCGGTCGTGGTCGGGACCGCGCTGTACGAGGGCGAGTTCACGCTGCGGGAGGCGCAGGAGGCGGCCGACGAGACCTAACAACCGGCCCGCGGGCTCGTCGTCGATCGGGCATAAATAACTAACCGCGATGAGTGTGTCACGGTGCGATTCACCGGCCTGTGAACCACTCACGTATCGAAGCCCGCGTCGCGCAAGACGATATCGATGGCGCGGGTGATCTCCTCGCTCGCTTCTCGGCTCGACAGCCCGTTCGCTTCGGCCAGTTCGGCCGTCGAAACTCCGCGTGGTACTTTGAAATACCAGTTCCGTACGGCGCTCCGGAGGAGCGCCTCCTGGGTGTCGGACAACTCCGATCTGGCGCTGTGGTCTGATCCCATGTTTACTCACCTCCCGATCTTGAGCGACTACTCGACGCCGGACGACTCCCCGTCGTACTCTCTCACAGGATGTGTTAGTAATTCACATTCCGGTGGAAGTGATCTGCCGGCGGATACGTGCGTCGTCTCTCGCGGTGAGGCCGACGGCCTCGGAGCGCGCGGCGCTGCGGCTTCAGTGCCCCCGCTTCCGGTCGCTCGCGGGACCGCAGCCTCCGCCTCCCCGGCCTCGCAGACGCGCGCCACGGGGATCTATTTATACCAAAACTCGCCGTCCCCGTGTGACGCTCGCTTCCCTCGGGCCCGAACGCCGCCACCCGCAACCGACTTACGAATCCCCCGCGACGGGCCGGTATGAGCGAGCACGACCGGACCGCGGCCGTCACCCGCGAGACGAGCGAGACGACGATCGAACTCACCCTCGCGGTCGACGGCGACGGCGACAGCGAGGTCTCGACGGGGATCGGCTTCTACGACCACATGCTCGAATCCTTCGCCAAGCACGGCCTCTTCGACCTCACGGTCCGCTGTGACGGCGACCTCGCGATCGACGACCACCACACCGTCGAGGACGTGGCGATCTGCCTCGGCGAGGCGTTCGACGAGGCGCTCGGCGACAAGCGCGCGATCCGCCGCTACGCCGACCGGCGGGTCCCCCTCGACGAGGCGGTCGCGAGCGTCGTCGTCGACGTGGCCGGCCGGCCGTACTACGAGTTCTCCGGCGAGTTCTCGCAGGAGTCCGTCGGGGAGTTCACCAGCGTGATGGCCGACCACTTCGCCCTCTCGCTGGCCCACAACGCCGGGCTGACGCTCCACGCGACGGTCGAGAAAGGGGACAACGCCCACCACGAGGTCGAGGCGCTGTTCAAGGCTGTAGCCCGCGCGCTCGACGACGCCACCCGCCTCGACGAGCGCCGCAGCGACACGCCGAGCACGAAGGGCGAGCTCTGAGGCGGCGACGCCGTCGCCCGCCGACCCCCGCCGAACCGTTCGGCCGCCGATCGCTTATGCCCGCGCGAACCGTTACCACGGACGCATGGAACTCGACTGCGAGGGTTGCGCCGGCTGCTGCGTCGACTGGCGCCCGCTCGACCCGGCCGCGGCGGGCTCCGACCGGGCCGGCCCGCGT
>NZ_NEWI01000014.1:0-33090 GCF_002135005.1 Halorubrum sp. SD612
CGCCTTGGGGACGGTTCGCTCGAAAGCGTCATCGCTTCGAGCGAACCTCGAACACTCGCTGAAAGAAGCCGTTTACAACCTTCTCTCGTGGGTTCGAGACAACGATGATCGTAGCGTCGACGACCTGATGGAAGAGATTGATCACCTCTTCGTTCACTCAACAGCCGACACTAACGTTCAAAGCTGAGATTGTTAGAAAGACGTTTACACCGTAGTGTGAGATACGCAAGCGAATTCTACCGGCTGATTCAGGATATAGACGGAGAAAGTAACATTGTTTAGGTGCTGACTACACCCTCCGTATCTCGCACGCCGATCCTATCAATGATTAAGGATTTCAACGGAGCCGGCTATTTATCAACGGATGAATGAGGCCTCGGAGGCGTTCCCTACCGGTCCCTACGCTTTGACCTTCTCGCGGAACCGCTCGCGGACCTTCTCAACCTTCGGCTGCGCGTGCATCGTACAGTAGGCGTCGGCCGGGTTCTTCTCGAAGTAGTCCTGGTGTTTCTCCTCGGCGCGGTAGAACGTCTCCAGCGGTTCGACCTCGGTCACGACCTCGTCGTCGTAGCCGCCCTCCTCGTCGAGGGCCGCCACGTACTCCTCCGCGAGCCGCCGCTGCTCGTCGTCGTGAGAGAGCACGATCGAGCGGTACTGGCTCCCAACGTCCGGGCCCTGTCGGTTCAGTTGCGTCGGGTCGTGGACCGTGAAGAACACTTCGAGGATGTCCTCGTAGGAGAGGGCGTCGGCGTCGTACTCGACCTGGACGACCTCCGCGTGGCCGGTGTTGCCGGTACACACCTCGCGGTAGGTCGGGTCGTCCGCGTGGCCGCCGGCGTAGCCGGAGGTGACGCTTTCGATCCCGTCGAGCTGCTTGAACGCCGCCTCGACGCACCAGAAGCAGCCGCCGCCGACCGTCGCGGTCTCGGTCTCTGTCATGGGATCCCGTTGGCGTCGCAGACGTATTAATGACCCGCGGCGTGCGGCGGGTGTGCCGGCTGGCGATCCACAGCTAACTCGAATCGCGGTCACGACGTGCCGGACCCCGTCCGAGGAATCAGCGAACCGAGGCACCAAGTTCTCCGAGCGGAGATGTTCCCCAGATGATCGAGTGGTTCGGTGGTGGCGAAAACGTTCGATCCATGCTCATCCCGCTGGTCGGGATCTGCGTCATCGTGGTTGCCGAACGAGTGACCTGGACCAACCGCGCCAAACGGTACGTCCTCCCGGCGTTCGTCCTCTGGTTCGGCCTCCGAGCCGTGATCGGACTCGAACAGGGACCGATCGTTTCGCTTCCCCGTCCGATCGGGCTCCTCCTCGCCGTCTCGCTTCTGGTCGGGTTCCTGTCGCTGCTGCTGTACTGGTTCTACGTCCTGTGGGCGGGACGGGACCCGATCGCCTCACGTGCGTGACCTCGTGTCCGGCGGTCGGGCTCCGACCGCCCCCGTCGCCGAACGCGTTCGCCCGGCAACCCTGCGGTCGAACGGTAGACCTTTGCCGTCGCCCGCTCCAGTCCCGGTATGGTCTCGCTGGGACTGGTGGTGGCGCGGTTCAACGACTCCGTCACGGAGCCGATGGCCGAGGCCGCCCGCGAGGCGGCGGCCGACCGCGACGCCGTCGTCGTCGACGAACTGAGCGTGCCGGGCGCGTACGACAGCCCGCTGGCCGCCGACCGCCTCGCGCGCCGCGAGGACGTCGACTCGGTCGCGGTCGTCGGCGCCATCGTCACCGGCGACACCGACCACGACCGGGTCATCGCGACCGCGACCGCCGAGAAGCTCACCGACGTGGGCCTCGACCGGGACACGCCGGTCACCTTCGGCGTGAGCGGCCCCGGGATGTCCGGCGCGGAGGCGCGCGAGCGGATCGACAAGGGCGCGGACGCGGCCGCGGCGGCGATCGACCTCGCCGAGGAACTCGACTGACACCCACGAGCCGACTACACACGACACATGAGCGACGCATACGACTTCTCGGAGCGGATCGGACGCGTAGAGCCCAGCGCGACGCTGGCGATATCGAACCTCGCGGCGGAGAAGGAGGCCGAAGGAGCCGACATCGTCGACCTCTCGGTCGGCGAGCCCGACTTCGACACCCCGGAGAACGTCGTCGAAGCGGGCAAGGACGCGCTCGACGCAGGCCACACGGGATACACCTCCTCGAACGGCGTGCCCGAACTCAAGGAGGCGATCGCGGCGAAGCTCCGCGGCACCGGGATCGACGCCGACGCGGACGAGGTGATCGTCACCCCCGGCGGCAAGCAGGCGCTGTACGAGACGTTCCAGACGCTGATCGACGAGGGCGACGAGGTCGTGCTCCTCGACCCCGCGTGGGTCTCCTACGAGGCGATGGCGAAGCTCGCCGGCGGCGACCTCTCTCGGGTCGACCTCGCGCCGCACGGGTTCCAGCTGGAACCCGCGCTCGACGAGCTCGCCGAGACGGTCTCCGACGACACCGAACTCCTCGTCGTCAACTCCCCGTCCAATCCCACCGGCGCGGTGTTTTCCGAGGCCGCGATGGAGGGTGTTCGCGACCTCGCCGTCGAGCACGATGTCGCGGTCATCTCCGACGAGATATACGAGCGCATCGTCTACGACGCCGAGCACGTCTCGCTCGCGAGCCTCGACGGGATGGCCGACCGCACGGTGACGATCAACGGCTTCTCGAAGGCGTACTCGATGACCGGCTGGCGGCTCGGCTACCTCCACGCCACCGACGAGTTCGTCGGCGAGGCGGGGAAGCTCCACTCCCACTCCGTCTCCTGCGCCACGAACTTCGTCCAGCGCGCCGGGATCGAGGCCTTAGAGAACACCGAGGCGGCGGTTGAGGAGATGCGCGACGCCTTCGCCGACCGCCGCGACCTCCTCGTCGACCTGTTCGACGAGCACGGCGTCGACGTCGACGTCGGCGACGGCGCGTTCTACATGATGATCCCCGTCGACGACGACGACGATCAGGCGTGGTGCGAGGCGGCGATCGAGGAGGCCGCGGTCGCCTGCGTCCCCGGGAGCGCGTTCAACGCCCCGGGCTACGCGCGCATCTCCTACGCCGCGAGCGAAGAGCGCCTGCGCGAGGCGGTCGACCGCCTCGTCTCGAACGACCTCCTGTAGCGGCGGACGGTCTCCGGACCGGCGCGTCGCGGCCGGCGCACCGCCGCGCTCTCGGGAGCCCTCCCGGTCGACGCATCGCCTCGCTTTTCGTCGGTGCGTCGTCGCTGAATTCTCCAGCTGAGCGGCCGCATCCCCCAGTAGCGCGAATCTGCGGTGCGTTTTTACCGCTGCTCCGCGAAGTTTCAACTCGGTGGTACGATGTACGACAACATACTGTTCCCGACGGACGGAAGCGCCGGCTCGGAAGCGGCGGCGGCACACGTGAGCGAACTCGCGTCGGCGTTCGACGCGACGGTCCACGTGGTCCACGTCGTCGACACCCGCGAGGGCGGCCTCGGCGTGAGCGGGGCGTTCGTCCACGAAGACAGCCAGGCGATGAGCGGGGTCTCGCCGGAGACGGGCTACATCGGCAGACACGAGGACGTCGACGCCGACGAGGTGGAGGCCGAGCTCACCGCTCACGCGAGAGAGCTCGTCGGGGCCGCGGCGGAGTCACCGGACGACATCGACATGACGACGGCCGTCGAGATGGGGACCCCTCACTCGGCGATCCTCCAGTACGCCGACGACCACGACGCCGACCTCATCGTGATGGGGACCCACGGCCGCACCGGCGTCGAGCGCTACCTGCTGGGGAGCGTCACAGAGAAGGTCGTGCGGCTGGCGGACGCGCCCGTCGTGACGGTCCGGGCGGACGAATCGGACGGCGAGTGACGGTCGCTCCGTCACCGCAGCACATTTTCCCGGCGCCCCGCAACGGGACCGCATGGACGAGGCCGAGCGAGAGGCGATACTCGACCGAGTCACCAGCCAGAGCGCGACGGTCGGCGCGTCGGTCCCGGACGAGGTCACCATCGACGGCACCGCGGTCGACCTCTCCGAGTTCATCGTGGAGACGCGCGCCGTCGACACGGTCCCGCCGGAGGTCGAGCGCAAGGTGTCGTCGGTGAAGTCGACGCTCCGCGCCGAGCGCGAGCGTCGGATGGCCCGACTGCGAGGCGAAGGCGCCGAAACCAACGCGGGCGACACCCCCGATGACCCCCCGCTCGACCGTGAGACCGCCGAACGGCTCGCGGACGAGGTCGTCGGGATCGACCGGGCGCTGAACGCATTGGAGACGATCCGCCACCCCGACTTCGCCGACGCGCACCGCTCCGCGACGCTGGACGGCCACGAGCGCTGGCTCGCCTTCGTCGACGAGGTCCGGTGATCGCGGGCCTCGGCGGGCGTCCGATGCGACGTTCCGAAACCCTTACTCCCGGTCCGGGACACCTGCTCGTATGAGCGATACGTCCGAGTCGACGGATGACGCGGGGGAGTCCCCCGACGGGGGCGACGACGCCGCGGCCGCCGTCGACGCCGAGGAGGTCCGTCACGTCGCCGACCTGGCGCGCGTCCGGCTCGCCGACGACGAGGTCGACGAGTTCGCGGCGCAGTTCGGCGACATCTTAGAGTACTTCGAGGCGCTCGACGAGGTCCCCGAGACCGAACGCGAGGAGGACCTCGTCAACGTGATGCGCCCCGACGAGGTCCGCGACGGCCTCTCGCAGGAGGAGGCGCTCGCGAACGCCGAGGAGACGGAAGACGGCTTCTTCGTCGGCCCGAAGGTGTCGTAGATGGCGGCCGACATCAACGCCTTCGTGACGGAGGAGCGGATCGAGGGCGACGCGGACGGTCCCCTCGCGGACACGACCGTGGCGGTGAAGGACAACATCTCCACCGAGGGGGTCCGGACGACCTGCGGCTCGGAGATGCTCGCCGACTACGTCCCGCCCTACTCCGCGACCGTGGTCGACCGGCTGACCGACGCGGGCGCGACGGTCGTCGGGAAGACGAACATGGACGAGTTCGGGATGGGGACGACGACCGAGACCTCCGCGTTCGGCCCCACGCGGAACCCGGTCGACACCGACCGCGTCCCGGGCGGCTCCTCGGGCGGCTCCGCGGCCGCGGTCGCGGCGGGCGAGGCGGACGTCGCGCTCGGCTCCGACACCGGCGGCTCGGTGCGCTGTCCGGCCGCGTTCTGCGGCGTCGTCGGGATCAAGCCGACGTACGGGCTCGTCTCCCGGTACGGGCTCATCGCGTACGCGAACTCGCTCGAACAGATCGGGCCGATCGCGGGCACCGTCGAAGAGGCCGCCGCAGCGCTCGACGTCATCGCCGGCGACGACCCCCACGACGGGACGACCCGCGACCTGCGCGAGGTCGAGGGCGCGGACCCGGACGCGAGCTACGCCGCGGCCGCGGACGGCGACGTGGCGGGGCTGACGATCGGCGTCCCCACGGAGCTGTTCGAGGGCGCCGACGAGCGCGTCGTCGAGACGGTCGAGGCCGCGATCGCGGACCTCGAAGCGCAGGGCGCGGAGACGACCGACATCTCCCTGCCGTCCGTCGAGCACGCGGTCCAGGCGTACTACGTGATCGCGATGGCGGAGGCGTCCTCGAACCTCGCGCGCTTCGACGGGGTCCGGTACGGCCACCGGAGCGGCGCCGACGGCAACTGGAACGAGTCGTTCGCGGAGACGCGCGAGGAGGGGTTCGGGGCGGAGGTCAAGCGCCGGATCCTCCTCGGCACGTACGCGCTCTCGGCCGGGTATCACGACAAGTACTACGAGAAGGCGCAGGACGCCCGCGCGTGGGTCCGGCAGGACTTCGAGGCGGCGTTCGACGAGGTAGATGTCATCGCCTCGCCGACCATGCCGGTCCTCCCCTTCGAACTAGGCGAGAGCCTCGACGACCCGCTGCGGATGTACCTCGCCGACGCGAACACGACGCCGGCCAACCTCGCGAACCTCCCGGCGATCTCGGTCCCCGCCGGCGAGGCCGACGGGCTCCCGGTCGGGCTCCAGCTCGTCGGGCCGAAGTTCGGCGAGGAGACCATCGTCCGCGCCGCGAGCGCGGTCGAAGACAGATGAGCCTCACGGACGAGGAGCGGGACCGACTGGCGGACGTGGTCCGCCTCCAGCCGACGAAGAACGGCGAGCTCCAGGACGCCTGGGAGATGGAGAGCGGCAGCGAGGTCCACGGCTACCTCGAGAACCACCTGAAGGAGTACTACTACCGCGACGACGACAGCCTGATCCGCGCGACGGCGGAGGCGAACGGCCTCGTCGACGTCGAGCCCGGGGTCGAGCCCGACGCGGTCGCGCGCGGCGCGGTCCCGGAGACGATCCGCGTCTCCGAGCTGGAGTCGCGAGTCACCGAGGTGCTCGCCGGACCGGACGAGCGCTCGCAGTCCGTCGTGAGCGTGCTCAACGCGCTCCGCGAGGCGTTCGACGCCGAGCCCGAGGTGGACGCGGTGCGGCGGGCGCTCCGCAGTCTGGAGCGCAAGAACGTCGTCGAGGTGGTCTATCGCACCGTGCCGACGTTCCGGCTGGCGGTCGCGCGCGACGAGATCACGGTCGAGGTCGAGGAGTAGGCGCCCGTCGGCCGACCGAGTGCCGATACGATTTTGTACCGGCACGGAAACCGTCCTCCCAATGAGCGACGCCGCCACTCCCCGCGAGCGGTTTCGCCGCAACGCGAGCAGCATCGCCGCGGCGGTGGTCACCGGCACGTGGCTCGGCGCCCTCCTGGCCGGGTTCGACTGGTGGCTCGGGTTCATGCTGTTCGGGTACATCGTGATTATTCCGGTCGTCTCGATGTTGTTCGACGAGGAAGCGGAGGACTCGCTCGCCGTCGAGCCCGAGGCCGAGTCGACCCCCGTCGAACGCGGAGAGACGGCGGAGCGCGGCGAGGCGGCTGGCGACACCACGGACGCTCTCGAACGCCTGCGGACCCGGTACGCGAACGGTGACCTCACCGATGAGCAGTTCGAGCGGAAGCTCGATCGCCTACTGGAGACCGAGACGCCGGAGGACGCCGCCGAGTGGGCGGAGCGGAACCGCGCCGCCGCTCCGGAACGCGAAGCCGAGCGGGAGCGGTGACGCGGGGCGCCGCGCCGCTCCGACGCGACCGGCGCGACCGAACCTCAAGCTTCAATGCGCGCGGCCGACTCGACCGCGTATGAGCGACCACGAACTGCGGAAGGAGGCGCACGACCTCGACGTGACCGTCTGGGTCGGGAAGAGCGGCGTCGACGCGGTCGTCGACGAGCTTGCCGACCAGCTCGACGACCGGAAGCTGGTGAAGGTGAAGTTCCTTCGGGCGGCCCGCGGCGGCACGTCGACCGACGAACTCGCCGACGAGCTCGCCGAGGCGGTCGGCGCCGACCTGATCGAGACGCGCGGCAACACGGCGGTGCTCCACTGATGGGCGCCCCCGCGGGCGCGTCCGGAGTCGTCGCGGTCGCGGGGACGCTGGAGCCGTACCTCGGTCCGCTGGCCGACATCGTCGTCGACGCCGCGATCTTCCTCGCCGTCGTCACCGCGACGTACGTCCTGTACAAGGCGGCCGTCAAGCCGCTCGTCCGCCGGGTGTTCGACCGACAGGGGCTCGACGAGCACGCCCGGCGCCCGCTCCAGAAGATCGTGGCGTTCCTCGTCCTGTTCGCCGGCGTCACGGTCGCGTTCGGCGCGGCGGGCTACCAGGGGTTCCTGCGCTCGCTCGCGACGATCGCGGCGGCGGCGACGCTCGCGATCGGCTTCGCGCTCCAGGACGTGATCAAGAACTTCGTCGCGGGCGTGTTCATCTACACGGACAAGCCGTTCCGCATCGGCGACTGGATCGAGTGGAACGGCAACTCGGGGGTCGTCGAGGACATCTCTTTCCGGGTCACCCGCGTGCGCACCTTCGACAACGAACTGCTTACGGTGCCGAACCACGCGCTGACGAGCGACGTGGTGAAGAACCCGGTCGCGAAGAAGACACTGCGGCTGAAGTTCGTCTTCGGGATCGACTACGAGGACGACGTGGAGAAGGCGACGGACATCATCGTCGAGGAGGCCGAGAGGAGCGACGCGATCCTCGAAGACCCCGCGCCGTCGGTCCGGCTGACCGAACTGGCCGACTCGTACGTCGGCCTCCAGTCGCGGATCTGGATCGACGACCCCTCGCGGGCGGACTTCGTGAAGGCGCGCACCGACTACGTGAAGGCCGTCAAGGCGCGCTTCGACGAGGCGGGCATCTCGATCCCGTTCCCCCAGCGCACCGTCTCGGGACGCAACGAGTGGACGGATCCCTCGTCGTTCGGCGGAGACGATTGAAGCGGCGGCCGCGGTGGAGAACTCCCGCTCGGTGGAGCGGCGTCACCCGGCAGGGCGGCGCCTCGAACCGTCTGGCGGCGTCTTCCCCGTCGCTGGCGCGCTGAGTACGCCCGAGCACCGATAGTAACGAACTTCAAGGTCGGGTCTCTGGGTTGGTCCATGTACGTGGTCGTCATCGGGGCCGGCGAGGTCGGGACGAGCATCGCCGCGAGTCTCGCGTCGGACCACGAGGTCGTCGTCGTCGACGTCGATCCGGACCGGGCGGAACAGCTCAAGTACGAGCTCGACGTGCTCACCATCGCCGGGGACGGGACGTCCTCGGAGATCCAGTCGGCCGCCGACGTCGACCGCGCGGACATGGTTATCGCGTGTACCGACGACGACCAGACGAACCTCGTCGCGTGCGGGGCCGCGAAGACGCTCGGCGACGGGTTCACCATCGCCCGCGTGAAAAGCACCGATTTCCTCCGCACCTGGCAGGGCAGCGAGGGCGCGTTCGGCGTCGACTTCATGGTGTGTACGGACCTGTTGACCGCGGAGAACATCGTCCGCGTCATCGGGCTCCCGGCGGCGATCGACGTCGACCCGTTCGCCGGCGGGCTCGTCCAGATGGCGGAGTTCGAGATCGGCGAGGGGAGCCCCGTCGCTGGACAGACCGTCTCGGAGGCCGACCGGTTCGAGTCGCTCACCTTCGTCGGGCTGTTCCGCGACGGCGAGATGACGATCCCCCGCGGCGACACGGACATCGTCGTCGGCGACCGCGCGGTGGTGGTCGGAAGCCCCGAGAGCGTTCAGTCGTTCGCGACCGACATCGCGCCCGAGGCGACGCCGGACGACGCCGACGAGATCGTCGTCGTCGGCGGCAGCGAGATCGGGTATCAGACCGCCCGGCTGCTGGAGGAGCGGGACTTCACGCCGCGGCTGATCGAGCGCGACGCCGACCGCGCGCGGTGGCTCGCCGAGAACCTCCCGGACACCGTCGTGATGGAACACGACCCCACCGACACCGAGTTCCTCTCCCGCGAACACGTCGACGAGGCCGATATCGTCGTCACGGCGCTCGGCTCCGACGAGAAGAACCTGCTCATCTCCGTGCTCGCCAAGCGCCTCGGCGTCGACCGCGTGATCGCCGTCGTCGACAGCCCCGACTACGTCACCGTCTTCGAGGAGATCGGCATCGACATCGCGATCAATCCCCGGACGGTCACCGCCGAGGAGATCACCCGGTTCACCTACGAGAGCGTCGCGGAGAACATCGCGGTGTTGGAAAACGACCAGGCGGAGGTCCTCGAACTCGAACTCACCGAGGGGTGCGGGCTCACGGGACGACCGATATCGGACATCGTCGCGGAGAGCGACGCGCGGTTCGTTATCGGCGCGATCACGCGCAACCACCAGCTGGTCACCCCGCGCGGGGACACCGTACTTCAGGCCGGTGACCACGTGATACTCCTCGTGGAGTCCGACTCGGTCGGACAGATCGCCTCGATGGCGTGACCGTCTCCACGTGAGTACCACGATCCGCGTCGGCTGGCGGGCGAGCGTGGGACTCACCGGCGACGTCCTCGCCGCCCTCCCGGTTCCGCTCGCGTTTCCGCTGCTGATAGCCCTCTACTACGGCGAGTCGCCCGTGCCGTTCCTCGCGGCGATCGCCGTCTCGCTCGCGATCGGTGCGGCGTTCCGGTCGGTACGGGACCCCGAGGGAGACCTCGGCCCGCGGGAGGCGTTCCTCGCGGTGGCGCTGATCTGGTTCCTCGTCGCCGCCGTCGGCGCGATCCCCTTCGTCGTCGCGGGCGTCGGCACGGTCGCGCACCCGGTGAACGCGCTGTTCGAGTCGATGAGCGGACTCACCACGACGGGCGCGACGGTGCTGCGCGACTTCTCGCTCCACTCGCGGTCCGTCATGATGTGGCGGCAGGTGATCCAATGGCTCGGCGGCCTCGGAATCCTGATCCTGGCGACCGCGGTGCTCTCCGAGATCGGCGTCGGCGGGGCACAGCTGATGGAGTCGGAGTCGCAGACGCAAGACGTCAACAAGCTCACGCCGAAGATATCGCGGACCGCACAGCTCATCTGGGGGATCTACTTCGGGCTCACCGGCCTCGCGATCGCGGTGTACTTCCTGCTCGGGCTCGCCGTCGACCCGCGGATGGACCTGTACAACGCGGTCGCGCACGCGTTCACGTCCGTCGCGACCGCCGGCTTCTCGCCGGAGCCGCTCTCGGTCGGCGCGTTCCACCCGCTGATCCAGTGGGCGGTCGTCCCGTTCATGGTGATCGGCTCGACCAGTTTCGTCCTCATCTACTTCGCCATCAACGGCGAGCCGATGCGCCTGCTGCGAAACGAGGAGTTTCACTTCTACCTCGGCGCGATGGCGACGTTCGCGTCGATCGTCGGGGGCGCGCTGTTCCTCGATCCGAGCGTCACCTTCGGCGCCGAGGCGACGATCCGCCACGCCGTGTTCAACGTCGCGTCCATCGTGACGACGACCGGGTACGCCAGCACCGACTACGTGCTGTGGGCGCCCGCTGCGAAGCACATGCTGTTCATGGGGATGTTCGTCGGGGGGATGGTCGGGTCGACCACCTGCTCGATCAAGTCGCTGCGGTGGCTGGTCGCGCTGAAGTCGTTCCGCCGGGACCTCTTCACCGCGATCCACCCGGAGTCCGTTCGCCCGGTCCGGATATCGGGGGAGCCGGTCGACGAGGGCGCGATCCGCGACATCTACGCGTACCTCCTCTTGAGCATCGTGATCTTCTTCCTGCTCGCCGTGGTCATCGTCGTCGACGCCGAGCGGGCGAACCTGCGCGTGACCGAGTTTGAGGCGCTCGGGGCCGCGGCGACCACGTTCCTCAATATCGGCCCGGCGTTCGGCGACGCGGGCCCGTACGGGACGTTCGCGACGTTCCCGCTGAGTACGCGGGCCGTGATGATCGTCCTGATGTGGATCGGCCGGATCGAGATCATCCCGGTCCTCGTGTTGTTCACGAAGGAGTTCTGGACCTCCTGAGTCAAGGCGGCTCTCCCGCCGTCCCCCCTTCGACAGTTTAATACAGCGAACGGGCGACCGCCATATCGTTCGAGTATCATGTCTTGGGGCGTCAACTGGAAGGCGAGTGTCGGGCTTCTCGGCGTCGGCATCAAGTACCTCGCCGTCACGCTGCTTGTTCCTCTGGTGGTGGCGCTCGCGTACGGCGAAGACATCTGGGTATTTCTGGTCTCCATGGCGCTCGTCGCGGGCGTCGGGTTCGCGGTCGAGCGGGTCGACCCCGACCCGGACCTCGGCCCTCGCGAGGCGCTGCTTTTCGTCTCGCTCGCGTGGCTCGCGGCGGCGGTTATCGGTACGGTTCCGTACCTCCTCGCCGGCTACGGCACCGCGTCGACCGTCGGGCTCCAGACCGGCTCGGTCGGCGCGCTAACGGGGTCGGTCGTCAACGCCCTGTTCGAATCGATGAGCGGGTTCACCACCACGGGCGCGACCGTCCTCGGCGAGATCAGTACCGACCAGCACTCCCACGCGCTCCTCATGTGGCGGCAGCTCACGCAGTGGCTGGGCGGGATGGGGATCATCGTCTTGATGATCGCCATCCTCCCGGAGGTCGCGGTCAACGGCGCACAGCTGATGGACTCGGAGGCGCCCGGCCCTGAACTCCAGAAGCTCACCCCGAAGATCGCGGAGACGGCGCGCGCGCTCTGGCTGATCTACTTCGGCTTCACGGTGTTGCTCGCGGCCCTCCTGTACGTGCTCCATCTCGTCGGGATGGCGCCGAACATGAACCTCTACAACGCCGTCGCGCACGGGTTCTCCACCCTCCCGACCGGGGGGTTCTCGCCGCAGGCCGAGAGCATCGGCTACTTCTCGGCGGCCGTCCAGTGGGTCGTGATCCCGTTCATGGTCGTCGCCGGGGTCAATTTCGCGCTGTTCTGGCATGTGCTTCGCGGCGAGGTCGACACGCTGCTGGAGAACGCGGAGTTCCGGACGTACGCCGGTGCGCTCGCCGTTGTCACCGCCCTGCTCGCCGTCCTCCTGTTCCGCGGCGCCGCGCCGGTCTTGGAAATCGGGGGCGCCACGGAGAGCGTCACGGAGAACGCCCTCCGGCAGGCGGCGTTCCAGATCGGCTCGCTGCTGAACTCCACCGGGTTCGCCACCTCGGACTTCGCGCAGTGGGACACGCACGCGCAGGTGTTGCTGCTGTTCACGATGTTCATCGGCGGCTCTGCCGGCTCGACGGGCGGCGGGATCAAGATCGTCCGGTGGCTGATCGTCGCGAAGGCGATCCGCCGCGAGCTGTTCACGTCGGCACACCCAGACGTCGTCCAGCCCGTCCGGCTCAGCGGGAGCGTCGTCGACGAGGACGCGATCCGTGGCATCATGGCGTTCACGCTCCTTTATTTGGTGTTGCTCGCCGTCTCGGCGGTGTTTATCGCGCTGGACGCCGCGCGAGTCGGCACGCAGCTCACCGCGCTGGAGTCGTTCAGCGCCTCGCTCGCCACGATCGGGAACATCGGCCCGGGGTTCGGCCGGCTCGGGCCGTTCGGGAGCTACCTCTTTTTCCCGGACACGTCGAAGCTGCTGATGGTGTTCCTGATGTGGATCGGCCGGCTGGAGATCGTCCCGGTGCTCGGGGTGTTCATCTCCGGGGTCGACGGACGGTAGGGCGCCCTCTCGACCCGGTGGCGAGAGCGTATCTTCATAACCGACGGGGAGAGTGGTGTTCGTATGACGAGTCCCGACGACGCCGGTGGCCAAGACCTGCTCGCTCACGTGCTCCTCCCCGTCGCGAACGAGGACGACGCGCTGGCGACGGCGCGGGCGCTCGAACCGTACGAGACCGGGCGCGTGACCGCGCTCCACGTCGTCGAAAAAGGGGGAGGAGTCCCGGACAAGACGCCCGTCGAGCAGTCGGAGGCGCTCGCGGCCGAGTCGTACGCCGCGGTCCGAACGGTGTTCCCCGACGCCGACGAACACACCGCGTACGCTCGGGACGTGGCCGAAGCGATCTTCGACGCCGCCGTCGAGACGGACGCGAGCGCGATCGCCTACCGGTCGCGCGGTGGGAACCGGCTCGTACAGCTCCTCTCGGGCGACATATCGACCGAACTCGTGACCGGCGCACCGGTCCCGGTGGTCGCGCTCCCCCGCGCCGAGGCGGACGAATGAGTCGTCGTCGCCCGCGTGCTCTCGGGCGGCCCGAGCGCTGAGAGGGATCCGATCGATGACGCCGAGCGACGACGGCCCGGCGGTCATGGTCGCGCTCTCGAACCCGCGGACGGAGGGCGCGCTCGTCGCGCTCGCCGGCGCCCTGGCCGAGCATAGGGGCGGCCGCCTGCTCGCGGTCCACGTCGTCACCGTCCCGGACCAGACGTCGCTGGAGACGGCCGCCGCGAACCGGGAGCGGCTCGACTGGTCCTCCGCGGACCTGCTCGCCGCGGCCGTCGACGACGCCGCGGCGTTCGACGCGCCGGTCGAGACGAAGACGGTCCTCTCGCACCGCGGGATAGAGGAGGTGTTCGACGCCGCGCGGACGAACGACGCGGACGCCGTCGTGATGGGCTACGGCGGGGCGCGGTTCGCCGGCGGGCGCGCCGAGGGGTCCTTGGACGAGCTTGCCCGCGACCTCCCCTGTGACTTCCTCGTCTTGGACGGGCAGCGGCTCGACGCCGGGGAGGTCCTCGTGCCGACCGCGGGGGGTCCGTCCTCGGACCTCTCCGCCGAGGTCGCGCTGGCGCTCCGGGACGTCAGCGGCGCGGAGGTGTCGCTGCTCCACGTCGTCGACGAGGGCGAGGCGGCGTCGGGCCGCGAGTTCCTCACCGACTGGGCTGACGGCCACGGACTCGGGGACGTCGACCTGCGGGTCGAGACGGCCGACGTCGGGGCGACGATCGAGCGGATCGGCGAGGGGTACGACCTCGTGGTCGTCGGCGCCACGGAGCGTGGGCTCCTCTCGCGCGTCGTCCGCGGGTCGCTCGCGTCCGCGGCGATTCAGCGGCTCGACACGTCGGTGCTGCTCGCCGAACGCCCCTCCTCGCGCTCGCTTCGGGAGCGGCTGATCGGCGGGCGCTGAGGCGCCCCCGCTTCGGACCGCCGCCGCTTTCCAAAATATAATGAATATTTATACGCGACCGGCGGGTAACGGGCGGTATGTACGACGACGAGGAGCTCTCCCAGATCCGCGAGGCGAAGGCGTCGTGGGAGGCGGAGACGCTCGACCCGACGCTCGACCGCCACGGGGAGCGGAGCGAGCGGTTCGCGACCGTGTCGAACCGCGAGGTCGACCGCCTCTACACGCCCGACGACGTCGCCGACCTCGACTACGAGGAGGACCTCGGCTTCCCGGGCGAGCCGCCGTACACCCGCGGGGTCTACCCGACGATGTACCGCGGGCGCACGTGGACGATGCGGCAGTTCGCGGGGTTCGGCACCGCGGAGGAGACCAACGAGCGGTTCCACTACCTGATAGACGAGGGGCAGACCGGGCTCTCGACCGCGTTCGATATGCCCTCGCTGATGGGGATCGACTCCGACGACAAGATGTCGCTCGGCGAGGTGGGCAAGGAGGGCGTCGCGGTCGACACGCTCCGCGACATGGAGGTGCTGTTCGACGGCATCGACCTCGCGGAGGTGTCCACCTCGTTTACTATCAACCCGAGCGCCCCGGTGATCTACGCGATGTACGTCGCGCTCGCCGACCAGCGCGGAGTCCCGCGCGAGAAGCTCCGGGGGACCCTCCAGAACGACATGCTCAAAGAGTTCATCGCGCAGAAGGAGTGGGTGGTCCCGCCGGCGCCGTCGCTCGAGCTGGTGACGGACACGATCGAGTTCGCCGTCGCGGAGACGCCGAAGTTCAAACCCATCTCGGTGTCGGGGTACCACATCCGCGAGGCGGGGTCGACCGCGGTCCAGGAGCTCGCCTTCACCCTCGCCGACGGCTTCGCCTACGTCGAGGCGTGCCTCGACCGCGGGCTCGACGTCGACGAGTTCGCCCCTCAGCTCTCCTTCTTCTTCAACTCGCACAACTCCCTCTTCGAGGAGGTCGCGAAGTTCCGCGCGGCGCGCCGGATCTACGCGACGGTGATGGATGAGTGGTACGGCGCCGAGGCCGAGGCGTCGAAACAGCTGAAGTTCCACACCCAGACCGCCGGGCAGTCGCTGACGGCCCAACAGCCGCTCAACAACGTCGCGCGCGTCACGATCCAGGCGCTCGCGGGCGTGCTGGGCGGCACGCAGAGCCTCCACACCAACTCCTTCGACGAGGCGCTCGCGCTCCCCTCCGAGCAGGCGGTCCGCGTCGCGCTCCGGACCCAGCAGATCATCGCCGAGGAGTCCGGCGCGGCCGACATCGTCGACCCGCTCGGGGGCTCGTTCGCGGTCGAGTCGCTCACAGACGAGACGGAGGCGGCAGCGATGGAGTACATCGAGGAGATCAAAGAGATGGGCGACGGCTCCGTACGCGACGGCGTCCTCCGGGGGATCGAGCAGGGGTACTTCCACCGCGAGATCCAGGAGTCGGCCTACGAGTACCAGGAGCGCGTCGACGAGGGCGACGAGACGGTCGTCGGCGTCAACGCCTACGAGATCGACGAGGACACGCGGCCGGACCTGCTGAAGGTCGACGAGACCACCCGCGAGCGACAGCTCGATCGGCTCGAATCGGTGAAGGCCGAACGCGACGACGACGCGGTCGAGAGCGCGCTCGACGACCTCCGCGACGCCGTCGAGGCCGGGGAGAACGCCATGCCCGAGATCGTCGCGGCGGTGAAGGCGTACGCGACGATGGGCGAGATCATGGCGGTGTTCGAGGAGGAACACGGCACGTACCGCGAGCGGATCGGCGTCGCCTGACGCGAAAAACCGAGGGAGTCGGACCGACTGCGCTGCGCCGTCCCGACCGGTCGCTCGCTACGCCGTCTCGACCGGTCGCGCGGACTCCGCGCACCACGCGTTGCCCCGGCGGCCCGCCCGCCTGAGGTCGAGTTCGACGACCGAGCCGGCGTCGAGCGCGGACAGCTCGGCCTCCACGTCGGGGTCGTCGTACTCGACGACGTACAGCGTCCCGTTGCGCGGGTACTCGCGGAGCGTGATCGCCCCGTGGTCGTTGCACGCGTCGACGACAGTGTACTTGCCAGTGCGGTCCATCCCGTCCCGAGCTACGCCATGGTTTATGTTAACAGTTGTGCGTGTGGACGCGCCGACCGCACGCGGCGGCCGCGAACGGTCCACTTTAATCGGCGCGTCGCCTCGCTCGCGTATGACGGAGACGGAGATCCCCGAGGACCACCCGCGGTACGCGTCGCTCGTGACGCGCCACCGGATCGAGGCGGGCGTCGAGCAAGGGATCACCTCGAAGCAGGGGCTGATCGCACAGGGGCGCGGCGAGGCGTTCGACTACCTCCTCGGCGAGCGCACGCTCCCGAGCGCCGACGCGGCCGCGCGCGCCGCTGCCGCGACGCTCCTGCTCGCGGAGCGGCCCGTCATCTCGGTGAACGGGAACGTCGCGGCGCTCGCGCCGGCGGAGACGGTCGACCTCGCGGAGGCGGTCGACGCGGACTTGGAGGTGAACCTGTTCAACCACACCGACGAGCGCGTCCGGCGGATCGCTGACCACCTCCGGGAGCACGGCGCCGACGAAGTGAAGGGGCTCGCCGGCGACGGCGAGATCCCCGGGCTCGACCACGCCCGCGGCGTCGTCGACGCCGACGGGATCGAGGCGGCCGACGCCGTCGTGGTCCCGCTGGAGGACGGCGACCGCGCCGCCGCGCTCGACGCGATGGGAAAGACGGAGATCGTGATCGATCTCAATCCGGGAAGCCGCTCGCCGCAGACCGCCGACGTGCCGATAATCGACAACCTGCTGCGCGCGGTGCCGAACGTCGCCGCTCACGCGCGCGACCTCGCGGACGCGACGCCAGCCGAACTGGAGCGGATCGCCGACGAGTTCGACGCGGACGCGGCCCTCGACGCCGCCGAGGCGGCGATCCGCGAGGGGTCGTTCGCCGACGGGGACGGGGCGTAGTCCGGGCACAACCCTCGCCGGAAGGCAAAAGCCTCCGCCGCTCCTAGCGGGAGTATGGAACTCGACGAGACGGACCGGGCGATCCTGCGGATCCTCCAGGAGGACGCGCGGACCCCGTTCTCGGAGGTCGCACGCCGGATCGACATGTCCAGCGCCACCGTCCACGACCGGGTCAGCCGCCTCGAAGAGGCGGGCGTCATCCGCGGGTACCACGCCGACATCGACCCGAAGGCGGTCGGTCACGGCGTCGGCGCCTTCGTCGGCCTGCGAGTCGAACAGGGCCGCGAGGAGGACGCGCTCGAACGGCTCCGGGGAATCGACGGCGTGCGCGAGATACACCTCACCACCGGCGAGTGGGACGTCATCCTCCGCGTCGTCGCGGCCGACACCGACCGGCTCCGGGAGCTGATGTTCGAACAGATCGCGGAGACCGAGGGATTCTCGCGCTCGCAGACGATGGTGATCCTCGGCACCGACTACGAGCAGCCCGGACCGCCGTTATAAATCGACCCGGGGCGGGGACAGTCGTCGGGACCGCTCGGTCGTGTCGGCCTCCGGTCGCCCGTTCGCGCCGGCCTCCGGCCGTCCGGGACCGGAACGCTCAACTCGGGACCTCTCCGAACGGTGACCATGAGCACAGCTGTCGCGGACGGGCTCAACTTGTCCCCGGAGCGCGCGTGGGCGGCAGTCGTCGGGGGGGTCACGGCGCTTTTGGCGATCGGGTCGGTCGTCTTCCCGCGCGTCGTCTACGACCGGTTCCTCTGGCGCTACTTCTGGGGACCGGTGGTCGCGGACGGCGAGGGCGCGCAGTGCGCCGTCCGCGAGGCGGGCGGCACCACGGAGCTGCTCGGCAGCACCGGGGCGTGTCAGGCGGCGCGGAGCGCCGGCGAGGTCGTCGCCGCTCCGGGGTACACCACCCTCTCGACGGTGAGCTACGTGGTGATCCTGCTGGCGATGCTGATCGGCGTGGTCTTCCTCCTCCGCCGGCTCGACATCGCCACCGAGTTCCGGTTCTTCTACGCGCTGTTCCCGTTCATGCTGTTCGGCGGGGCGATGCGGACGGTCGAGGACGCGGGCGTCGCCGCGACCGCCGCCGGCGTCGAACCGCTGATCCCGTTCCCGGCGAGCGCGGTCCTGATCAGCCCGTTCATCTACTTCACGGTGTTCCTGTTCACGCTCGGCTGCGTCCTCGCGGCGTACGGCCTCGAACGGCGCGGGATCGTCGACGACTACGCGCGCCCGCTGTTCGCGTCGGGCGCGACGGGGCTCGCGCTCGCGGTCGGCTACCTCGCGTACCTCGCGGTCACGACCGACTACGTGACGTTCTACCCGCAGGTGCTCGTCCCGACGCTCGTCATCGCGACCGTGACGGCCGCGATCACGTGGGCGGTGGCGACTCGGCGGATCCCGACGATCCGGCAGGGGACCGGCGCGGCGGGGATCGTGATCATCTGGGGGCACGCGGTCGACGGGGTCGCGAACGTGATCGGGCTCGACTGGATGCCCGCGCTGACCGGCACCGCGAACCTCGTGCCGAAACACGTCGTGAACTCGCTGATCGTCGACTGGACCGGCCGGCTCCTCCCAGCGTCGGTCGTCTCCGCCACCGGCGACGCGTGGCCGTTCCTCCTCGTGAAGCTCGCGGCCGCGACGTTCGTCGTCTGGGTGTTCAACGGCGAGCTGTTCGAGGAGTCGCCGCGGTACACCCTGCTGCTCCTCATCACCGTCCTGGCGGTGGGCCTCGGCCCGGGCACGCGAGACATGCTCCGCGCGACGTTCGGGGTCTGAGCCCGGACTCCGCCCCGGTCGAGGTCGACGCGGAGACTCGCTGACGGACGGTGTGCCGCGTCGCGTCTCCGGGGACGAGACGAACGGGGCGACCGGCCCTGAAGTCGTCCGTGCGATCCGATAGCCGGAGCAGTGCGGTCTCCGACCGCGGCGCGGATTTATATACGGAACCGACAAGTGCGCCGAGGGCCGAGCGCGACCGTGATAGACACACCGCGACGGCGCGTGCTGGCGGCCGCGGCGACGGGATCGACGCTCGGGCTCGCCGGCTGCGGCGACCTCGCCGGGTCGGACGGCGACGCGCCCGGACAGACGGACGACGGCACCGACGGCGGCGGCGAGAGCGACGCCGACGGCGACCGCGCCAGCGCGACGGTCGCGCTCGACGTCCGATCGGAGATCCAAGCCGCCCAAGAAGAGATCGGGACGCGCGTCGAGGACGGGAACCTCTCGCAGGAGGAGGCGCAGGCGGAGCTGCTCGACGCGCAGGCCGAGATCGTCTCGGCCGCGGTCGAGGACCTGGAGTCGTACGCGGCCGGCGTCGACGGGCTGTCGGTGGCGGACGCCAACGAGCGGGCCGGGGCCGCCCTCGTGAGCGGGCCCGCCGCCGGGATACTGGGAACGCTGGAGGCCGACGCGGTGAGCGCGCTGCTGTCCGCGGCCGACTTCCCCGCGCCGCAGGACGGCGACCAGCCGAACGGGTCCTGACCGGAGCCGCAACGACACCTTATAAGCCGCCGCGGCCGGAACGATGTCGGTAATGCTGGACGGGGTCAACGTCGCGCTCGGGGTCTCGGGGAGCATCGCGGCGGTGAAGGTCGTCGAACTCGCGCACGAACTGCGCCGCCACGGCGCGAGCGTCCGCGCCGTCATGTCCCCCTCGGCGACGAACATCGTCCACCCGTGGGCGGTCGACTTCGCGACCGACGAACCCGTCGTCACGGAGATCACCGGGAGCGTCGAGCACGTGGAGCTGTGCGGCCGCGAGGGGTGGGCCGACGTGCTGCTGCTCGCGCCCGCGACCGCGAACACCGCGGGGAAGATCGCGGCCGCGGTCGACGACACCCCGGTCACCACCTGCGCGACCACCGCGCTCGGGGCGGACGTGCCGGTCGTGATGGCCCCCGCGATGCACGAGCCGATGTACGACCACCCGGGCGTCCTCGACGCGCTCGACCGCCTGGAGTCGTGGGGCGTCCGCTTCGCGGACCCGCGGATCGAGGAGGGGAAAGCGAAGATCGCGACCGAGGAGGACGTCGTCACGGAGGTCGCCCGCGCGACGACGCCGCAGACCCTCTCGGGCGCGCACGTGGTCGTCACCGCGGGCGCGACGAAAGAGCGGATCGACCCGATCCGGATCCTGACGAACCGCGCTTCGGGGAAGACCGGGCGGGCGGTCGCGCGGGCGTGCTACGCCCGGGGCGCGCGGGTGACGCTCGTTCAAGACGGTCCCGATGTCCCCTACGCCGACGTGGTCGCGGTCGAGACGGCCGACGAGATGATGGACGCGTGCCGGCGGACCGCGGCGACCGCGGACGCGCTGGTGTCGGCGGCCGCCATCTCCGATTTCACCGCCGACGCCGTCGACGAGAAGATCCGGTCCGGTTCGCCGCTGTCGGTCGAACTGGAGCCGACGCCGAAGCTCATCGACTCGGTGCGCGAGGCGTATCCCGACCTCCCGATCGTCGGGTTCAAAGCCGAGACGTCCGGCGACGACGCGGCGATGGTCGCGGAGGCCGAGCGCATCCGCGACCGGGTCGGGCTGGCGTTCGTCGTCGCGAACGACGCGAGCGTCATGGGCGACGACGAGACGCGCGTCCTGCTCGTCGGCGACCCCGGGGTCGACCCCGAGGAGGTCGCCGGCTCGAAGGACGCGGTCGCCGGGCGGATCGCCGACCGCCTCGCGTCGACGCTCGACGCGTCGGTCTGAGCGACCGGCGGATCGACCCCCGATCCGCCCTCTCGTGACCCGTCCACGGCGCTTCCGGAGCGCGGGGCGTATCGCCTGCCGCCGGCAGGATCCCCGCGGATACAAACTGTTTTGAGGCGGTAGAGTTACCAATTGGGTAGAGATAGTCATGTGTCACGAGACGGTCACGCACGGCTCCGTGGGAGGTGTGGTGGGTGGCTGACGCCGACCCTCCACCTCGCGACGCCGCCCCTGACGCGCACGGCCCGACGGATGCCGCGGGGACGGCCTCGCGCGCGCAGAACGGGTCGGCCGCCGGGGCGGTCATCGTTCCGGTCGAGCCGACCTCCACGCTCCGGTCGACGATATCGCACGTCGCGGAGACCGCCGCGGCCGACGGCTCGCCGGCGGTCCACCTCGTCGAGATCGCCTCGTGGCGGAACGGCGACCCGGAGAGCGACGAGCGGGCGGCGTCGGCCGAGCGCGTCCTCGAGCGCGTCTCCGCGTGGGCGACGGCCGACCTCGACGACTCCGAAGCGCCCGCCGCCGCGGACGTCGACGTCGTCACGGCGGTGATCGGCGCGGACGACTACCTGTTCGGTGCCGACGACTACGTCCGCGTCCTCACGGAGTACGCCGAGGCCAACGACGCCGACCGCGTCGTCCTCGACCCGGAGTACACGCCGGTGGGCAACACGACGCTGCTCCAACCGCTGGAGTTCGCGCTCTCGAACACGCCGCTGTCGGTCGAGACCGCGCCGGTCGACCGACCGACGCGCCGCGAGCGGTTCCGCACGGAGGCGACCACTAAGCGCTTCGTGGCGCTGTTCGGGCTCTCTCTGGCGTTCTACCTCCTTCTCGGTGACCCGACATACTGGTTCGACGCCGTGACGGGGGTCGCGACCGCCGCGGTCGTGTCGATCACCCTCTCGCGGGTGAGCCTCGACTCGACGCCGGCGATTCCGCGGACCCCGATGCGGATCCTCCGCGGGCTCGTCTACGTCCCCGTCCTGCTGTTCGAGATCGTCAAGGCGAACCTCGTCGTCGCCCGCGTCATCCTCGACCCGCGGCTCCCGATCGAGCCGACGATGAACCGGATGCGCGTGATCGTCGGCAGCGGCCTCCCGCTGATGACGCTCGCGAACTCGATCACGCTGACGCCCGGCACGCTCACCGTCCGCGCCCGCGACAGCGACCTCTACGTCCACTCGCTCGTCCCGTGGGCCCGCGAGGGGCTGTTCGACGGCTCCCTCGAACGGTGGACGCGCTTCGTCTACTACGGCCGCCGGTCGGCGCGGCTGCCGACGCCCCGCGAGCGCGACGACGTCGCGGTCCTTCAGGGCGACGACGCCACCGAGGAGCTGCCGATCGCCGCCGCGGACGGCGGCGCCCCCGCCGCTGAGAGCGACGCGGCGGCTGCGGTCGCCGCAGCCGACGCGGGGGACGCCGACGCGACCGACGCGGGGGACGCCGACGCGACCGACGCGCCGGAGCCGAGCGACGCGACCGAGGGGGTGACCGACCGGTGAGCCTCGTCGACGCCCCGCTCGCGTCCGGCGTCACGCTCGGCGACTTCCTGCTCGTCGCGGCAGCCGGCTTCGCCGTCCTCGCGGTCGGCATGCTCTACCGCGCGGTCGTCGGACCGACGATGCAAGACCGGGTGCTGGCGGTGAACGTCCTCGGGACGAACACCGTCGTCATCCTCGCCATCCTGGGCGCGGCCCTCGGCGAGCCGACGTTCCTCGACATCGCCTTAGTGTACGCGCTCCTCAACTTCCTGATGGCCATCGCCATCTCGAAGTTCACCGTCGAGCGGGGTGGTGTGCTGTGACCGCCGCGGCGATGGAGACGGCCCGGGTGTGGCTCGTGGTCGCGCTCACGCTGCTCGGGCTGTTCTTCTCGTTCGTCTCGATGACGGGCGTGATCCGCCTGCCGGACGTCTACTCGCGGGCGCACACGGCCTCGCAGGCCGACACACTGGGTGCCGGCTTCGGGCTCGCGGCGGTCGCGCTCACCGTCGGGCTGGCGGGGGCCGGCTTCAAGTCGGTCCTCCTGTTGTTCTTCATCTTCGTGACGAACCCGACGGCGGCCCACGCCATCGCCCGGGCCGCCTTCGAGGAGGGAATCGTGCCGTGGACCAACGGGGACGATCGCCGATGACGGGGGCGCTCGCGTCGCTCGCCCCCGCCGGCGCGCCGGTGGTCGCGCAGGTCACCGCCATCGAGGCGAGCCTGTTCGCCTTCGTGGTGTTGACCGCGCTGTTCACCGCCCTGGCGCGCGACGTGCTCGCGGCGGTGATCATCTTCGGCGCGTACAGCCTCGGGATGGCCGCGCTGTACACGTTCTACCGCGCGCCGGACGTGGCGATGACGGAGGCCGCCATCTCCGCCGGCGTGACGACCGTCCTCCTGCTCCTCACGCTCGCGAAGACGACGCGGCTCGACCACGAGGCCGCCTTCGAGTCGGTGAACCTGCCCGCGGCGGGCGCGGCGGGCCTGCTGTTCGGCGGCCTCATGCTCACGATGGGCGATATCCCCGCCGTGGGCTCCGCCGACGCGCCGATCTGGTCGAACCCGGACGTGACCCAGTGGTACATCGCGGAGACGTACGCGGAGACGCACGTCGAGAACACCGTGATGGCCGTGCTGGCGGCGTTCCGCGGGTTCGACACGTTCGGCGAGGCCGTCGTCGTGTTCGCGGCCGGGATCGCCGCCCTCATCGTCCTCCACAGGGAGGTGTTCGCATGAGCGGCTCCGACTCCGGCGTCGACGCGGACGCAGAGGGCGGTCCCGGCGGCGGCTTCGGCCGCGACCGCCCGCCGCGCAGCGACGGCCGCCTCGACTCGGACCGCCGACAGGGAACCCCGTACACGGAGAGCCAGGTCATCATGCCGACGGTGAAGATCGTTGCGCCCTTCGCGTTCACCTACGGGCTGTTCGTCACCTTCCACGGGGCCGGGTCGCCCGGCGGCGGGTTCCAGGGCGGCGCGATCGTGGCCGCGGTCGTGTTCATGATCGCGTTCGCGTTCGGCATCGAGGCCACCCGACAGTGGCTCGCGAACACCGTCGTCGTCGCGCTGGCGGTCGGCGGCGCGCTCGTGTTCGCCGGCATCGGGCTGGTCCCGGTCGCGCTCGGCGGCGCGTTCCTCCAGTACGAACTGCTCCCGATCCCCGACCCGGTCAAGTACGGGATGGAGGGCGTCGAGATCCTCGGGATCGGCACCATCGTCGCCGGCGTCCTGATGGGGCTGTTCTTCGTCCTCGCGAAGGGGTTCAGCGACGCGGGAGGGTTCGCCGACGCGGACGCCTTCGGCGACGAGGTCGGCGACGGGCCCGGGGGCGACGGCGACGACCCCGAGAGCGACGGCGGCGCGGCCGCGCCGCCCCCGGGCGTGACCGACGACGGACGGACCGGCTCGGACGCCTCCGGCCCGGCGGCGACCGACGGAGGTGAGCGCTGATGGCAGCGCTCGCCGGTGCGCTCGCCGACGCGATCGGCGGCTCCGGAGCCGCGGCCGCGCTCGCCTCGACGGGCGGTGCGGTGAATATCCTCGCGACGAGGCACGCCTACGTCGCGTTCGCGCTGCTTTTGAGCATCGGACTGTACATGATGATAGCGAACCCGAACCTCGTGAAGAAGATCATCGGACTCAACCTGTTCCAGACGGCGATCTTCCTGCTGTTCATCGCCTCGGCGTACGTCGACGGCGGGGCGATCCCGACCGTGCCCACCGGCGGCCCGGAGGGCGGCCTCTACGTCAGCCCGCTGCCGCACGTGCTCGTTCTCACCGCCATCGTCGTCGGCGTGAGCCTCACCGCGGTCGGGCTCGCGCTGTGCATCCGGATCTACGACGAGTACGGGACGCTGCGGACGGACACCCTCCGCGAACTGCTCCGCGACGAGGGGTCGATCCCCGCGCGCCGCTCGGCCGAGGCGTCCCGGGTCGACGGAGCGTCCGGCGCGTCCGATTCGGGGGGTGAAGCCGATGACTGACGTCCTCCTGCCGCTCGCGGTGGTCGTTCCGATCGTGGCGGCCACCCTGCCGCTGGCGCTCGGGCTCCGGTACGACCGGGTCGGCTGGCCGATCGCCGCGGTCGGCACGACGGCCGTGGCCGGCATCGCGGCCGCGATCGCCGCGGAAGTGGTGCTGAACGGTCCGTTCGCCCACGCGCTCGGCGGCTTCCTCCCCCCGGTCGGGATCGAGCTCGTCGCCGACCGGCTGTCGGTGGCGGTGCTACTGCTCGTCGCCGCGGTCTCGGTCGCGACGCTCGCGTTCGCGCGGGTCGCCGGCCCCCGCGGGAACCCGTTCTACAGCGCGTACCTCCTGCTGGTCGGCGGCCTCGTCGGGATGACGCTCACCGGCGACATGTTCAACCTGTTCGTGTTCCTGGAGATCACCGGGCTGACGACGTACGCGCTCATCGCCTCGGACCGGTCGGGAGCGAGCGCGTACGCCTCGCTGAAGTACCTCGTCGTCGGCACCGTCGGGGCCTCGCTGTACCTGCTCGGCGTCGGCTACGCCTTCCTCGCGACGGGGACGCTGAACATGCTCGACCTCCAGGCGCAGATCGTCGCGCAGGCGGGGTACGCCGACCCGCTCGTCCGCGCGAGCTACGCGTTCATCGTGGCGGGGCTGGCGCTGAAGATCGCCCTGTTCCCGGTCCACTCCTGGCAGCCGGACGCCTACCAGCGCGCGCCGGACTCTGTCACGACGATCGTCGCGGCGCTGGTGTCGACGACGAGCGCGTACGCGCTGATCCGCGTGACCTACACCGTGTTCACGGTCGAGTTCCTCGCGGCCAACGAGGGGATCGCGACCGCCCTGCTCGTCGTCTCGACGGTCTCGATACTCGCGGGGTCGGTGCTCGCCGCGATGCAGTCGAACCTCAAGCGGATGTTCGCGTACTCGTCGGTCGCGCAGTTCGGCATGATCGGTGCGGCGGTCGCGCTCGCGAACGAGACGGCGCTGCTCGGCGGGATCGTCCACCTCGTCGGGCACGGCGTGATGAAGTTCGGCCTGTTCCTCGGGATCGGGCTGCTCGCGCTGGGCTACGGGAGCCGGGAGATCGGCGACCTCGCGAGCGCCGCCCGCGCGGCCCCGTACACGTCCGGGGCGCTCGCGGTTCTCGGCCTCGGTCTCGTTGGGATCCCGCCCTCGATAGGCTTCCTCGGGAAGTGGTACATCGGCGTCGGCGCGGTCGACGCCGGCCTCGCCGGCGGCGGCGCGATCGGGATCGCGGTCGCGGCGGCGATATTCGTCAGCACGCTGTTCACACTGTCGTACGTCGCGCGGCTGATAGAGCGGTTCTACTTCGCCGGCGGGGGCCTTCCCGGCGACCACGGCGACGCGGGGAGCGGCTCGGCGAACGACGCGGTCGCCGACGGGGGCCGCGCAGGTGACGACGCGGCCGCCGACGGGGGCGAGCGGTCGCCCGCGAGGACCGCCGACGGCCTCCCCGCGCCCGTCGAGGGCGCTCCGCGGTCGTCGATCGTCCCCGACCGCGTGCCGACGGCCCCGCTGCTCGCGCTCGGGCTGGCGGCGCTGGCGACGGTCGCGCTCGGCTTCGGCGGCTTCGCGCTCGCGGAGTGGTTCGGCCCGTTCCTCACCGAGGTGTTCGCATGACTGACGTCGTACTCCAAGACCCACGACCCCTGCTCGCGGTTCTCGTCTCGTTCGTCGCGGCGGTCCTCATCGTCGCGTCGTATCGATCGCCGAACGTCCGCGAGGGGTGGACGCTCGTCGCGTCGCTCGCGAAGTTCGGGATCGTCGCGTCGATGCTGCCGGCGGTCCTCGACGGCGCGGTGTTCGAGTGGTCGCTCGGGGCGTTCCTCCCCGGCATCGGCGCGCCGATCGAGTTCGCCCTGCGCGCCGACGCCCTCGGCATGCTGTTCGCGTTCCTCGCGAGCGGGCTGTGGATCGTCACCTCCTTCTACAGCATCGGCTACATGCGCGGGCTCGACGAGCCGAACCAGACCCGGTACTTCGCGGCGTTCGCGGTGTCTCTGGCCGCGACGATGGGGATCGCCTTCGCGGGCAACCTCGTGACGATCTTCGTCTTCTACGAGCTGCTGTCGATAGCGACGTACCCGCTCGTCGCGCACGACGAGACGGCCGAGGCGCGCTCGGCCGGCCGGAAGTACCTCGCGTACACGATGTTCGGCGGCGGCGTGCTCGTCTTGGCGGGCACCGTGCTCGTCTACCTGCTCGCCGGCACCGTCGACTTCACCGCGGGCGGGATCGCGGAACTCGCGAACGCCGACCCCGGGCTGGCGATGCTCGCCTTCTTCCTGCTCGCGATCGGGTTCGGCGTGAAGGCCGGCATCATGCCGCTCCACCAGTGGCTCCCCGAGGCGATGGTCGCTCCGACGCCGGTCTCCGGCCTGCTCCACGCGGTCGCCGTCGTCAAGTCCGGCGCGTTCGGCGTCGCGCGGGTCGTCCTCGACGTGTTCGGTCCCGAACTCGTCTTCGACCTCTCGCTTCCGTTCGGCTTCACCGCCGGCCTCGTCCTCTCGACCATCGGGGCGGTCACGCTGACCGCGGCCTCGCTCATCGCACTGCGGAAGGACCACCTGAAGCGCCGGCTCGCCTACTCGACTATAAGCCAGCTGAGCTACATCATCCTCGGACTCGGGCTGTTCGGCTGGTACGGGCTCGTGGGGGCGCTGCTCCACATCCCGGCGCACGCGTTCATGAAGCTCACCCTGTTCTTCTGTGCGGGCAACATCCACGTCTCGACCCACACGGACTACATCTCACAGATGGCGGGGATCGGCAAGCGGATGCCCCTGACGATGGGCGCGTTCACCGTGGCCTCGCTCGGTATGGCGGGAATCCCGCTGCTCGCCGGGTTCGTCAGCAAGTACTACATGCTGATCGGCGGGGTGCGGATGGGGATGAACTTCACCCCGGTCGCCTACTACCTCGCCGGCGCGCTTCTCCTCTCCGGCGTGCTCAACATCGCCTACTTCTGGCCGGTAATCTACACCGCCTTCTTCGAGGCGGAGGACGCCCACGACGCGAAGCCGCTCGTCGACTTCCCGCTCGGCGGCGAGTCGCGGTCGATCGCGGCGGCGACCGACGGGGGTCGCGAAGGTGACCACGCGGCGACGGACGGGGGCCGCGCAGACGACGGCGGCGACGGTGACGGGGAGTCGGCCGAGGATGTCGACGACATCGTCGCGGACGCGGGAGACGCGGACGACGCGCCGTCCGACGCCGACGGGGTCGACGAGTCCGAGATCCCGGACGCCGACCTCGACGACCTGCCGACCGACGAGGAGGGCGTCGTCCGGCCGGACTTCGCGGCGAGCGAGCGCGACTTCTCGGAGCCGGCCGAGCGGGTGGACACGGGCGATTACGCGGTCGACCAGCGGCCGTCCGACGCGGACGTGCCGTTCGGTCCCGGGCGCGGGGACCCGTCCGACGGGAGCGCGACCGACGCTGCCGACGCTCACGGCGACGGCGAACCCGTCTCCCACGACGACCATGGCGACGCCCACGACGACCATCACCACGGCGGCCCGCCGGCGGGCGGTTGGGAGCACATCGCCGGCCTCGACGCGCTCCGCGGGCGCGAGTCGACGTGGTTCACGCTCGGGCCGATCCTCACCGCGATGACGCTCGCGGTGCTGCTCGGCGTGATCCCCTACGAGATGGGCTTCTTGGAGCTGATCGAGCTCATCGTCGACACGCGGCTCCCCGAGGGGGTGGTGCGCCCGTGACGGTGCCCACGGACCTTCTCACCTCGATACCGCCGTACGTCCTGATCGCGTTCGCGGCGCTCGCGGTGCTGGCGCTGCCGCGGCGGGCGGGGCACGCGGTCGCCGCCCTGGCGCCGGCGTTCACCTTCGCTCAGGCGGTGCTGCTCGGCGACGGCGGGACTGGCGCGCACCTCGCGACGACGTTCCTCGGCTTCGACGTCGTGTTCTTCAACGTCGACCAGTTCTCGCTGCTGATGGGGGTCGTCGTCGGGTTCCTCGCCACGGCCGCGGTGCTGTACGCCTACGGCAGCGACGCGCCGACGTGGGTGACCGCGTTCGCGCTGACCTACGTCGCCACGACCGTGGGGACCATCTACGCCGGCGACTGGCTCACCCTGATCTTCTTCTGGGAGCTGATGGCCGTCACCTCGACGCTGCTCGTCTGGCAGCACGGCGGGAAGGCGGTCCGGGCCGGCTACCGCTACGCGCTGTTCCACGGGACCGGCGGGACCATCCTGCTCGCGGCCGTCGTCGTCCACTTCGCGAACGTCGGGACCTTCCTGTTCTCGGCGACGACCGGGATCCATCCGGCCGCGACGGCCCTCGCGGCGGTCGGCATCGGGATCAACTGCGGGTTCATCTTCCTACACTCCTGGCTGCCGGACACCTACCCGCGCCCGCACGTCGCGGCGTCGGTGTTCCTCTCGGTGTTCACCACGAAGACCGCCGCCTACGTGATGTATCGCGCCTTCCCCGAGGGCGGCATGTGGCTCGCGTACCTCGGCGGGTTCATGGCCGTCTACGGCGCGTTCTTCGCGCTGCTCCAGTACGACCCGCGGCGGCTGCTGTCGTACCACATCCAGGCGCAGCTCGGCTACATGCTCGCCGGGTTCGGCCTCGCCACGGCTGTCGGCGAGTTCGCCGTCGTCGGCGGCTTCGCGCACCTGTTCAACAACGTCCTCTACAAGAGCCTCCTGTTCATGGCCGTCGGCGTCGTCGTCTACCGGACCGGCGTCGAGGACATCCGCGAGATGGGCGGCCTCTGGCGCGTGATGCCGGTCACGTTCGTCGTCTACCTCGTCGGTGCGGCCTCGATTACGGCGGTTCCCGGGTTCAACGGGTTCATTTCGAAGGGGATGGTGCTCGACTCCGCTCACGAGGTCCACAACTACGTCCTGCTGCTGGACAGCGGGCTGCTCTGGTGGCTGCTCGTCCTCGGCGGCGTGGGGACGTTCATGTCGTTCATCAAGCTCGGTTACTACGTGTTCTTCCACGGGTCGGCGACGCTGACGCCGGACGACGCCACCGCGTTCCAGACGGGCGGCATGGTGTTGGCCGCGGGCGCGTGCGTCTTCTTCGGCGTCTTCTACACCCAGCTGATCGAGCTGATGCCGTTCACGGACTTGATCCTCAGCGACGAGGTGTACTTCAAGCCGTACAGTCAGAGCCACTTGACCGAGAGCGCGGCGCTGCTGGTCGCCGGCTTCGTCGGCTTCTTCTCGCTGAAACGCCCGCTCGCTTGGCTCGCACACCGGATGCCCGACGTCGACGCCGTCCTCTTCCCGGGCGCGTTCTACCTCGGGCGCGGCTCGGTGTGGGGCGTCACGGAGCTGTGGGCCGCCGTCGACCGCGCGACGATGGCGCTCGCGGGCGCGACGATGCGGACCGCGAGCGACCCGCGCGAGACGCTCTCCCGCGCCGGGGTCGACGTCGAGATCCGGGCCGGCATCGGCCGGAGCGTGCTGTTCCTGACGCTCGCGGCCGGGGTCGCGCTGTTCGCGTTCCTGCTGGTCTGACCGGAGCGGCGGCGCGGCGCTCCGGTCCGGTCTCTGCCGGCGCTAGGCCGCTCGCTCGTCGACGCGTCTGCCCTGCTCGCTGAGCGTGAGGAACGCCACCCTGCCGAGGAGCGCGATCGCGAAGCCGAACGCGGCCGCGTCGCCTCTTTCCGCCCCGTGCGCGAACGGGACCGGGGCGACGCTCGGGCCGAAGAGCCCGCCGCCGACCGCGAGCGGGAGGGCGCGCTTCACGTGGGACCGGTCCCGACTCGACCGGAGAAAATGACCGGGCTGTGGCGGTTCGCGGACGCGGATAAAAGCGAGGAACGGACGAATCGGAGCGGTGCGAGCCGTGTCGGTCGACGGCGGTCAGTACTCCTCGTACGCGAGGTTCATCATCCACTGCGAGAAGGCGTCCGCCTGCGCGTCGACCTCCTCTTCGCCGATGAACGGCGAGAGCATATCGCCCGCCATCAGCAGCGAGAAGTCTAGGTCGCGCGGGGCGGGCTCCAAGTAGTAGGTGTTGTGGCCGTCGTAGACGGTGTCGGACCGCTGGATGAGCCCCGACTCCTCCAACGCTTCGGCGATGCGGCTCCCCTTCCGCGACGAGACGTCGAGCTTCTTCCAGAAGTCGCTCTGGTGGATGCCGCCGGTCTCGCGGATGAGTTCGAGGCCGGCCCGCTCGTCCGCCGACAGGTCGGACTCGATTTCGGACGCGCTCATACTCTCTCACGCCTCCCGAATCGCTTAAAACTGGCTTTCCGGGCGGACGTCGAGCCGCCGCGAGAGCGCGGCCTCACCGGGGACGACCGCCGGCGCTCGGCAGACCGATCGCCCGGTTTAGACGCCGTCGATCGCGAACTCCTCGGGGAGGGGAACGCGTTCCGCGGCCGTCTCGCAGGGCGGTCCGTCGGCGTGCGCGACGGCGGGGTCGTCGCCGGTCCGGATCCGCGTGAACGACCGCGTTCCGAAGCCGTCGCCGTGGAGGCACGCGCCGTACTCGTGGTCCGCGAGGAGGCCGCTCGCGCGGTCGAGCCACGACGCGCCCGACTCCCCCGGTTCCGGGACGAGCGCCGCCGCGATCCGCCTGGCGCTGTCAGCGCGCTCGGCACCGAACTCCGCCCGTCGCTCGGGGATCGCGAACCGCTCGCCCCCGTCGATCACGCCGCCGACGTTCCCGACGACGTGGACGCCCGGGTCCAGTCTGGTCACGGCGAGCCCGCCGTCGTACGCGAGCAGGAACGCGCCCCGGGCGTCGGCCAAGACGAGGTTGAACCCGGCGTACGCGCGCTCGTCGAGTTCGCGCTCGACCGCCCGGACCGCCGCCTCGGCTGAGTCGGCCGTCAGGCAGTCGCGGACGAGGAGTCCCCGGGAGCGCTCGCCCTCGCGCTCCGCGTCCGTCCACCGGTTCGTGACCGCGACGACGAGGCCGCGCTCCGAGAGGCCGATCCACGTGCCGCCGGCCTCGGCGTCGCGCGGAGCCACGTACCGGACGCCCTCGCGGGAATCGCCGTCGCCGCCGCTCTCGTCGTCCCCGCCGTCACCGCCGCCGCGCACCGCCGGCGGTTCGCTCGGGCGGTCGTGCGCCTCGTCGCGGGTGGCGGCGAGCGCGACGGGGGCGTCGCCGAACGTCCGCCACGCCAGAGTCAGTGTACACACGCCAGCGAGTACGGCCGACCGGGTGAAAACTCCACGGTGGAGTCCCCACACGCGTTTACTCGAAATAAAAGAAATCTTTTGAGGGCCGACCGCTTGGGTCGTGGTATGGACGCGATTGCCGTCTACGAGGGAGCCGACGAACCGGTCGTGACAGAGAGACCGCGACCGGAGCCCGCGCCCGGCGAGGCGCTGGTTCGGACGCTCCGGGTCGGCGTCGACGGGACCGACCACGAGGTCATCGCCGGCGGACACGGCGGGGCGCCCGCGGGCGAGGACCACCTCGTGTTGGGTCACGAGGCCGTCGGCGTGATCGAGGAGCCGAACGACACGCCGTTCGAGGTCGGCGATGTCGTCGTCCCCACGGTCCGCCGACCGCCGAACGGCGCGAACGAGTACTTCGCCCGCGGCGAGCTCGACATGGCGCCGGAGGGGGAGTACCACGAGCGCGGCATCGTCGGCGCGCACGGCTTCATGGCGGAGTACTTCACCAGCCCCGCGGAGTTCTTAGTCGAGATCCCGCAGGCGCTCGCCGAGTGGGGCTTCCTCGTCGAGCCGGTGTCGATCGCGGAGAAGGCGATCGAACACGCCTACGCCAGCCGGTCGGCGTTCGGCTGGGATCCCGAGTCGGCGCTCGTGCTGGGCAACGGGTCGCTCGGTCTACTGACGGTCGCGACCCTCGACGAGGAGTTCGACCGGACCTACTGTCTCGGGCGGCGCGAGCGACCCGACCCGACGATCGACATCATCGAGTCGCTGGGGGCGACGTACGTGAACTCCAACGACACCTCGATCCCCGAGATCCCCGGCGCGTACGAGCCGATGGACCTCGTCTTCGAGGCGACCGGCTACGCGCCGCACGCGTTCGAGACGATCGAGGCGCTCGCGCCCAACGGCGTCGGCGCGCTGCTCGGCGTTCCGGGCGACTGGGAGTTCGAGATCGACGGCGGCCGCCTCCACCGCGAGTTCGTCCTCCACAACAAGGCGCTCGTC
>NZ_NEWI01000150.1:0-5673 GCF_002135005.1 Halorubrum sp. SD612
ATGACCGACGAACGCGACGACGACGGCCACGAGTTCTCCTCGGGGCAGGGCGTCGACGCCGACTACGACGCGTTCACGCTCGACCCGCCGGAGCTCGGCGAGGACCCGAGCCGCGTCGACCCGGTCGACTCCCGGGTGCTGACCGAGGAGCTGGACCGCCGGAACATCGGCAGCGAGGACGTCGACGTCGAGCAGCTGATCGACGTGGGCCTCTCGTACATGGGGATCAACCGGTTCGAAGAGGCGACGGAGACGTTCGAACGCGCCGCCAACTTCGCCGAGGAGGACTCGCTGGAAGCGCAGGAGGCGTGGGTGAACAAGGGCGCCGCCCACGCCCAGTTGGAGGAGTTCGACCAGGCGATCGGCGCGTATCAGGAGGCGCTCCGGATCGACGAGGAGTCCGAACACGCCGCGACCGCCGAGACGAACCTCGCGTACTCGCTCTGGGAGTCCGGCCGGAGCGAGCAGGCGCTCGAACACGCCGAGCGCGCCGTCGAGACCGACCCGCGCTTCGCGGAAGCGTGGTACAACCGCGGGTTCCTGCTGGTCGAGCGCGGGCTCGCCAAGGACGCGGTCAAGTGCTTCGACAACGCGATCCGCCTCGGCTACCGCGACGCGGGGGTCCTCGAAGAGAAGGCGCGCGCCCTCGAGGAGGCCGGCGAGCACGAGCAGGCCGAGGAGGTCGCCGACCGCGCCGAGGAGCTCCGTCGCGAGGCCGAAGAGCAGATGGTCGAAGAGCAGACTGGGCAGGCCCCCGGACCCGGCGGGCAGGGTCGTCAGGGCGGTCGCGGCGCTCCCGGCGGACAGGGCCGTCAGGGCGGTCGCGGCGCTCCCGGCGGACAGGGCCGTCAGGGCGGGCAGGCCGGCGGCGGGCGGGGCGGCGACCCCGAGGGCCCGGAGCGAGAGCTTCAGGGCGAGGGGCCAGAGGGCTTCTGAATGCTCCTCCGCGAGCGCGAGACCGCCGAGGGACGGCTCGTCTCCGTCTGTGATCCGGACTGCCTCGGCGAGACGTACGACAACGGCCGCGCGACGATCACCGTGAGCGAGGAGTTCTACGGCGGCGACGACGCCGTCGAGGCGACCGCCGAGGAGGTCGTCGCGGGACTTCAGCGCGCACAGGTCGCGAACATCGTCGGCACCGAGGCGGTCGGCGTCGCCGTCGACGCGGGGCTCGTCGACGAGGAGACCGTCTTAGAGTTCGAGGAGACGCGGCACGCGCAGTTGCTCTGGCTGTAGCGGCGCACCGCCGCCCGCGTCTCGCCGGGATCCGAACCGGCTAAGGGCGCGGGCGACGAGGCGAATCCGATGAGACGACTCACGCGGAGCGAACTGGCGTCGCGGGTGGGGCCGCGGCCGCTGTCCGACGCCTTCTGGCGGCGCGCGATCGACCGCGGGGAGGCCGCGCTCGGCGTCGGCGCGGACGCCGTCGGCGAAGGCGCGGCCCCGGGCGACGAACCGGACGACGGACCGACGGAGCCGCTCGACACGGGGGACATCGTCGACGTGGGCGACCACGCCTTCGTCGTCGTCGACGCCGACCGCACCGAGAGCGGCGGGCGGATCTACCGGATCGAACTCGTCGCCGACCGCGAGGGAGACTGAGGATCGGGAGACGGGCCGACTCGGAAGCCGACCCACTCGGGGAGCCGACCCTCTCGGGGGAGGCGAGCCCCGATCAGAGCCCGGCGACGTCCTCGATGGCGTCGGTGAGTTCCTTCACGCTCTCGACGGTGTGCTCGCCCATGTGGCCGATACGGAACGTCTCCCCGCCGAGGTCGCCGTAGCCGTTCGAGAACGCCATGTCGTACTCCTCGCTCACTTCCTCGATCGTCGCGGCCACGTCGATCCCCTGCGTGTTCTCGATGCAGGCGACCGTCTGCGACTCGTACCCCGCCTCGGGGAACATCGCGAAGTGTTCGTCGGCCCAGTCGTGGACGTACTCCGTCATCTCGCGGTGGCGCTCGTCGCGGGCGCGGTGGCCCTCCTCCAGCATGCGTTTCATCTGCTTGCGATACGCCAGCATGATCGGAATGGCGGGCGTCGAGTGGGTCTGTCCCTTCCGGTCGTAGTAGTCGATCGTCCGGCGGAAGCCGCCGTACCACGAGGAGTCGCCCTTCTCGACCTCGCGGTCGTAGGCGTCGTCGCTCACGACGCAGACCGCGAGCCCCGGCGGCATCGCGAACGCCTTCTGCGTGGACGCGAAGATCACGTCGATGCCGTGTTCGTCGATGTCAACGTAGTCGCCGCCGAGCGACGAGACGGCGTCGACCGCGAAGTACGTGTCCGGGTACTCGGCGATCACGTCGCCGATCTCCTCGACCGGGTTCCGCACGCCGGTGGACGACTCGTTCATCACGCCCGCGACCATGTCGTACTTCGCGTCCGCGGACTCGATCGCCTCGCGCACGTCCGCGGGTTTGACCGCCTCGCCCCACTCGTACTCTAGCCGGTCGACGTCCTTGCCGAGTCGCTCGGCGACGTTGGCGTAGCGCTCGCTGAACGCGCCGCAAGTCGGGACGAGGACGTGCTCGTCGACGAGGTTGAGCGTCGTCGCCTCCCAGAACTCCGTGCCGGAGCCGGTGAGAATCACGACCTCGTGGTCGGTGCCGAGGAACTCCTTCGTGTCCTCGACGATAGTGGTGTACAGGTCGGTCATCCGGTCCATCCGGTGCCCGAACATCGGCTCGGCCATCGCCTCGATGACGTCGTCGCGGACCTCCGTCGGGCCGGGGATGTACAGCGTCTTCTCGTCGTAGTCGTCGCGGTATTCGCGTTTCTTCGTCACGGGATCCACCTGTTAGTTCGTACCGGGACGCGTGCGGGTATGTTCCTTGTGTTACGTTCAAAAACCGGGAACGCCGGCGCCGGGCGCGACCGGCGGCGGGCCGAGGCGGCACCGCGGTGGAGTTGCGCGGATCAACCGTCTTTATACGCACAGAGCAGAGAATCATGGTATGATACACACACCGAGAGTCGCAACCGCCCGGGGTGGCCCGCCGTGAGCGGCGACGAGGAGCTCGCGAAGGACCTCGGCCCGCTCGCGGCGCTCACCATCGGGATCGGGACGATGATCGGCGCCGGGATCTTCGTCCTGCCCGGCACCGCGGTCGCCCGCGCCGGGCCGCTCGCGGCGTTCACCTTTGTCCTCGGCGGCGTGATCGCCCTGTTCACGGCGCTTTCAGCCTCCGAGCTGGGCACCGCGATGCCGAAGTCCGGTGGGGCGTACTTTTACGTTAACCGCGCGCTCGGGCCGATGTTCGGCTCCGTCGCGGGGTGGGCGAACTGGCTCGGGCTTGCGTTCGCGTCCGCCTTCTACATGTACGGCTTCGGCGAGTACGTCAACGCCCTCATCGGCCTCGGTCCGGTCGGGATCGGCTTCGTGACGCTGGAGGCGGCGCAGGTGATCGGGCTCGCGGGCGCGCTCCTCTTCATCGCGGTCAACTACTTCGGCGCGAAGGAGACCGGCGGACTCCAGATCGTCATCGTCCTCTCGCTCCTCGGGATCCTCGCCGTCTTCACCGTCGTCGGCATCCTGAACGCCGACATGGAATCGCTCCGGCCGCTCGCCCCGCCGGGAACGACGAGTCAGGTGCTGCCGGTGACGGGGATCATCTTCGTCTCGTACCTCGGCTTCGTCCAGATCACCTCGGTCGCCGAGGAGATCAAGAATCCCGGCCGCAACCTCCCGCTCGCGGTGCTCGGCTCGGTCGTCATCGTGACGGTCGTCTACGCGCTGTTCCTCCTCGTCCTCCTCGCGGCGGTGCCGAACGAACTCGTCGCGAACAACGAGACCGCGGTCGTCGACGCCGCCAGACTCCTCTTCGGGCAGTACGAGGTGTTCGGCTTCTCGCTGGGCGCGCTCGGCGCCAGCATGCTCCTGATCGGCGGGCTCCTCGCGACCGCCTCGTCCGCGAACGCGTCGATCCTCTCCTCGTCGCGGATCAACTTCGCGATGGGCCGCGAGAAGATCGTCACGCCGTCGCTCAACGAGATCCACGAGCGGTTCGGAACGCCCTACAAGTCGATCGCGCTCACCGGCGCGCTCATCCTCGTCTTCCTCGTCGCCGGGAGCGTCGAGTCGCTGTCGACGATGGGCTCCGTCCTCCACCTCGTCGTCTACGGGCTGCTCAATCTCGCGCTCATCGTAATGCGCGAGTCGGAGGTCGAGGGGTACGATCCCGACTTCGAGGTCCCGTTCTACCCGCTCGTTCCGATCATCGGTACGATATCGTCGTTCGCGCTGATAATCTACATCGACCCGACGATCATTCTGCTGTCCGCCGGGCTCGTCGTCTTCGCGCTGCTCTGGTACCTGCTGTACGCCCGCGGGAAGGTAGAGGCGCGTGGCGTGCTCGGCTCGTGGATCCTCGACCGCTCCGAGGACCTGCCCGAGCAGGCCGTCTCGGCGGCGACCTCGGTCCAGCCGAGCGGCGACGACTACAGGGTGATGGTGCCGCTCGCGAACCCCGCGACCGAGGAACACCTGATCACGCTCGCCTCGGCCATCGCAAAGCAGCGGAACGGCACCGTCGTCGCGGTCAACATCGCGAACGTCCCCGACCAGACGTCGCTGGAGGCGGCCCGGGACCGCGGCGCCCACGAGGCGGCGCACGGTCTCCTCGATCAGGCCCGCGAGGACGCCGAGACGTTCGGCGTCGACGTGGAGACCCACGTCGTCCTGTCGCACCGCGTGTTCGAGGAGGTGTTCGACGCCGCGCGCACCTACGGCGCCGACATGACCGTGATGGGCTGGGGCGAGGACTCTCACGGGGCGCCCGGGCGCGCCGAGTCCGCAGTCGACGAGCTGGCGTACTCGCTGCCCTCGGACTTCCTCGTGTTCCGCGACCGCGGGTTCGACGCCTCGCGCATCCTCGTGCCGACCGCGGGCGGTCCGGCCTCGGACCTCTCCGGCGCCGTCGCGAAGATGCTCCAGACCGAGTTCGGCGGCGAGGTCACGCTGCTCCACGTCGCCGAGGACGACGAGGAGGCGGGCCGCGCGTTCCTCACCGAGTGGGCCGACGCGCACGACCTCTCCGACGCCACGCTCCGGATCGAAAGCGGCGACGTCGAGAACAGCATCGAGCACGCCGCCCGCGACGCGACGATGCTCATCATCGGCGCGACCCAGAAGGGACTGCTCTCGCGGCTGGTCAGCGGGTCGCTCGTGTTGGACGTGCTCAACGAGGTGGAGTGTTCCGTCCTGCTCGCGGAGCCGCGCAGCGAGCGCGGCATCCTCGGCCGGCTGTTCGGGAGCGGCGCGCGGTCGAACGACGTGACGGACGCGACGGAGACGCCAGCGGAGGTTGGCGTCGGACCGGAGCCGTCGACGCCCGAGATCGACGAGGGCGCGGACCAGGGGTCGAGCGCGGGCGACGAGTCGAAGGCAGACTGACGCGGCGAATTTATGTTACATAGCGGGTGGCGTCCGAACGATCCCCGTCAGCCCCAGTGCCAGAAGTGGTTGTCGTCGTCCTCGACCGGGTCGGTGCGCTCCCGGAGGGCGGCGACGTCCTCGGCGGTCGGCTCGTGGTCGTCGGGGAGCCGCTCCATACAGTCGAAACAGAGGAAGAACTCCGAGCCGTCGGTGAGTTCGAGCGTCAGCCCCTGCGTCGACTCGAACGCGAAGTTCCACAGGTCGCCGATCCCGCCGGCGATCCGCACGGACCGCTCGCA
>NZ_NEWI01000151.1:0-5651 GCF_002135005.1 Halorubrum sp. SD612
GACTCGGCCCACTCGGGCGTCGGGTTCGGGTCGGCGACCGCGACCGACGCGGCCGTCGCCTCCGCAGCGTCTCCGTCGCTCGCGTCCGTCTCCACCCGCACCGTCTCCGCAGCCCCGTACCGCTCACCGTGCGGGGCCGCGCGGATCCGGACCGAGTCCGGGAGCTCGTCAAGCGGGACCGAGAGCGTCCGGCCGTCGGCGCGCGACTCGATCGCCGCCACCGTCTCCGGGTCGGCGTCGCGGTCGTCGACGAGGAACGTCACGTCGAGGGCGTCCGGATCGCCGGCGCGCTCAACGTCGTCGACGGCGGGCGCGGGCTCGATCTCGGCTGTCAGGCGGAGCCGGTCACTTTCCTCGGGGCCGTCGCCCTCGACGACGGCCGCGTCGAGCGATATCCGCGGTCGCCCGGGGCCGGAGACCTCGCAGTCGCCGTGATACGCCGCCGAGCGGTCGCCGTCGGGGACGAAGCCGAAGCCGTGGCGTCCGGGCGGGACCCGCACCGTCGCGACCCACTCGTCGCCGTCGCGCTCGGCCCGGTCGAGCCCGAGGCAGTTCTCGTTGTGGGGCCACAGCAGGGAGACGCGGTCGACCTCGTCGTCGCCGTCCGTCGGGATGTCGGCGGCCGGGACGCGGATCTCCGTCTCCCGTCGCTCGTCCGGGAAGGCCCGGACGCGCTGTCGGTGCGTCCCGTCAGGCGCGTCGAGCGCGAGGACGTACGTGCCGGGAGCGTCGGGCGCGAGGTGGACGACCGGGTCGTCGTCGCGGCTCGTCTCGCCCGCGCGGAGCACCGCGGTCGAGGCCGCCGAACCCGCTGCCGTCGCCGTGCTCGGCGGGCCGGTCGCGTCCGGGTCCGGGCCGTCTCCGGCGGAGAGCGCGCTGTCGGCGGGCGCGTCGCGGACGCGCCAGCGGTACGTGCCGTCGGCGTCCGGGGACCGCGCCGCCAGCTCGACGGACTCGCCGACGCTCGTCGTTCGCGGGGGGCCGGGTTCGTACACGACCCGCCTGTCGGCGCGGCGCGATTTGAGGGTTTCCGTTCGGCAAACGCGTGAACAATAATTACACCAAAGCTTCATACGCAGCGGCGGCGTGTGTTCGCGTAATGCAGCTTCGCGACGCGCTCGACGACTACAAGCGCCACGCCGGCGACGGGACGCGCTTCCCCGGCGAGCGGCGCACCGTCTCCGGCCGGTTTTCGGGCGGGGACGGTCGACTCGTCCACGTCGGCGACGACGGCGAACTCCGCGACTTCGGCTACCCGCTGACCGGTCGGACCGGGCTCGTTCGGTCCCGGATCGGGCTCGCCGTCGGCGACGAGGTCACGTGGCTCGACGAGGCCGACACGACGCAGCGGTACGTCGGCGACACCGCGCTGGTCGAGACGGTCCACGAGACGCCGCGCGCGACGGTCACCCGCCACGACGTGACGCTCGGCGACGCGCACCTCACGCGGGCCGCGGTCGAGTTCGACGGCGCGAGCAGCGGGGACGACGGCGCGGAAGACGGGGGCGACGACGGGGCCGCCGTCGACCCCGCGGACGCGTCGCTCGTCGTCTACGCCCGCTTCGCGCCGGACGGCCGCGACGACCGCGTAGGGCAGCTCCGCTACGACGACGCCGTCGAGGTGTACCACGCCGACGAGCACGACTTCCTCGCGAGCGCGACCGGCTTCGCCGACCTCCGCGGCCAGCTCCCGACCACGTTCCCCGAGCTGCTCGCCGACGACCCGACCGAGCTCCCGCGCGACCGCGACGGCGACCGGTACGAGGAGGAGCGCCTCTCCGGCGAGGTGATCGCCGACGTGCCGTTCGACGACGGGGTCGCGACGGTCGCCACGCTCCTGACCGACGGCGCGGAGACCGACCGCGGGGCCGCCCGCGAGCGCCTCGACGCGCTGTTCGCCGACCACGACGACGTCGACGCGCTCGCGGACGCGGCCGCGGACGCGCTCCCAGCCGTCCCCGAGTCGGCTCCCGCCCGCGAGTCGGTCGTCGCGGACCTCCGGGTCCTCTCGCTGCTCTCCGCGCCGTCCGGGCTCCGGATCGCGGGACCCGACTTCGACCCGTACTACGAGCACTCCGGCGGCTACGGCTACACGTGGTTCCGCGACGACGCGGAGATATCCGGCTTCCTGCTCGGGGCCGCCGACGCGGTCGACCTCGACCTCGACGACTGGCACGCGCGGTCCGCCGAAATGTACGTCGCCACCCAACGGCCCGACGGCTCGTGGCCCCACCGGGTGTGGCCCCGCGACGGCGCGCTCGCCCCCGGGTGGGCGAACGCTCGCATCGAGGACGGGCCGGACGTGGACTATCAGGCCGATCAGACCGGGAGCGTCGTCGCGTACCTCGCGCGGGCCCGCGAGGCGGGCGTCGACGTCGAGGGGCTCGACTCGACCCTCGTCGCCGCGCTCGCTGGGCTCGACCGCACGCTCGAACCGGACGGCCGCCCGGTCGTCTGTCAGAACGCGTGGGAGGACTCCGCGGGCCGGTTCGCCCACACCGCCGCGACGTTCCTCGAGGCGTACAGCGAGCTCGGCCGCCACGGCGCGGGGCTCGCGGTCGACGCGCTCGACGACCCCGACGCCGTCCCCGGCGCGGCGTCGCTCCCGGAGGACCTCGCCGCGCACGCCCGCGACCGGGCCCGCGAGGTGTACGACGCGCTCGACGACCTCTGGGTCCCCGAGCGCGGCTGCTACGCCGTCCGCGAGACGCTCGACGGCGGGATCGACGACCGGCTCGACTCGGCGACGCTCGGACTCGCGGCCGCGCACCGCTCCTTCGACGCGCTCGGCGCGGCGGGCGACGGGTCCGGAGCCGGCGGCGCGGTCGACGAGGAGCGCCTCGACCGACTGGTCTCGCACGTCGAGACGGTCGTCGACGGCCTCTCCCACGAGACCGACGACATCGCCGGCCTGATCCGGTACGAGGGCGACGGCTGGCGGCGGGCCGACCAGCTCTCGGAGAAGGTGTGGACGGTCTCGACCGCGTGGGGCGCGAACGCCTGCGCGGAGCTCGCCGCGCTGCTCGCGGCGCACGACGACCCGCGCGCCGCGGAGATGACGGCCCGGGCCCGCGACCTGCTCGCGCACGTCTCGCCCGGCGGGTCGCTCTGTGAGCCGACGACGTACCTCCCCGAGCAGTACTTCGACGACGGGACGCCCGACAGCGCGACGCCGCTCGGCTGGCCGCACGCGATCCGACTGGCCACGGTGGCGCTGCTCGACGACGAACTGCCGCAGTTCGCCGACGCTGCGACCGCGGACGACTGACCGAACCCCGGCGACTATTTACACATCAGATCTGCGGAGCGGCGCGCGCCGCCGAGCGGCCGCCACCGGCGGCCGCGAGGTGCGCGTGCGAGGGAGTCAGTCGCCGGAGCGAAGCGGAGGCGACTGACGAGGCTGGGGAGGCGTGAGGTGCGGTCGCTGTGCGGGGCGGAGCTTTGGAGGTCGCCTCCGTCGGTCGTCAACTCACGACTGCTATGCGATCGGCTGGGGCTCCGGGGTGATCGCAGTCGCTCCGCTGACAGCGGGTTATAAATAAAAACACAAGGACGACCAAAACCGCTTATCGCCAGTCGTCACGCGGCACGCAGTCCTCCTCCCGGACCGTGATCCACCGGGTGGTCCGCTCGTCAGGGTCGACGTCCCGCTCGAAGAACGTCACCTCGCCGCCGCCGTCGCCGTCGTCGGTCCGTTTACAGACGAGTTCCGGCGACCCGTCGCGAACACGTGCGGATGACGTGGACGTGGACATACGTCACGTTTGGTTCGCGGTCGCATAATAGCTGTTGGTTTCAATCGGTGAAAAATAGAAACTACGACCGTAGTTAGCGTCGCACCGGCCGCGTTCAGCGCCGGACCGGCACGCCGCGCTCGTCGAGGAGCGCCTTCGTCTCCGCGATCGAGTAGTCGCCGAAGTGGAAGATGGAGGCCGCGAGGCCGGCGTCGGCGTCCGCCTCGGTGAACACGTCGTACATGTCCTCGGGACTCCCGCAGCCGGAGGAGGCGATGAGCGGCGTCGACACGGCCTCACCGACCGCCTTCATCAGGGGGATGTCGTAGCCGTCCTTCGTGCCGTCCTTGTCGATGGAGTTGACGAACAGCTCGCCCGCGCCGCGCTCCTCGGCCTCCTTCGCCCACGAGACGGCGTCGATCCCGGTTCCCTCGCGGCCGCCCTTCTTCGTACACTCGAACCACACCGTCTCCCCGTCCTCGTCCTCGTAGAAGTGCTCGCCGGCGTCGTCGTACCGCCGCCGCGCGTCGACGGAGATGACGATACACTGGCTGCCGAACGCGGCCGCGCCCTCCTCGATGAGCGCCGGGCGTTCCAATGCGCCGGTCGTGATCGAGACCTTGTCCGCGCCCGCCCGGAGCGTCTCCTTGATGTCCGCCTTGGTGCGGATACCGCCGCCGACCGTCAGCGGGATGAAACACTCGTCTGCGACCCGGTTCACCACGTCGAGCATCGTCTCGCGCCCCTCGGCGCTGGCGGTGATGTCGAGGAAGACGAACTCGTCGGCCCCCGCCTCGTTGTACTTCTTCGCCAGTTCGACGGGGTCGCCGGTGTACTCCAGGTTCTCGAAGTTGACCCCGGTGTACACCGCGGCGTCGCCGTCCTCGTCGAGGTCGACGTCGATACAGGGGATGATACGCTTCGTGAGTCCCATTCGTTGTCGGTTCGTTGACCGCGCCCTCGGTTAAAATGCGCGGGGCTCACTCGGTGTCGTCGATCGCGGCCCGCTCGCCGCCGTCCTCCGCTCCTTCCGTTTCGCCGCGGTCCCGCTCCGCCCGCCGGTCGTACTTCGCGACGGCGCGGTCGGCCCGCGTCGAGATGCCGTTCGGGTTCCGGGCGGGGCCGCGGTCCCGGCGCCGCGCGACCAGCCCGTCGGAGGTCCCGCCGGCGAGGCCTAAGAGTACGTCGCGCCCGGTCGCGGCCCACCGCGTGGGGGTCGACTCGCCGCGGACCACGTCCTTCGCCGCGGCAACCGCGTCGGCGAGCGCGTGCGACCCGGTCCGGAGGAGGGCCGTCGGGCGGGCGCCGTAGTTCTTCAGCAGCCGATAGGCGAGCCCCCGGTACTTCCAGCCCCACTCGCTCGCGCTGCGTCCGCCGTCCGCCGCGGTCGGGGTCGGGAGCTCCTCCCGCGCGGCGAGTCCCGGCCGCCATGCCACCTCGCGGTCCATGCGGGCGAGCCGGTGCGCGGCGTCGCGCGCGCCGCCGACCCGGAGGTACTCGTCGAAGCCGTCGAGCTCGTCGAGGGCGTCCCGCCGGAACGCGACGTTCCCGCTCTCGAAGTAGGTAACGTTCTGCCCCGCGATCCGGCTACGCTCAGGCGCGCTCCGGTCGCCGGCGTCCGGGACGTCCGGAATGGCCGACCCGGTCTTCGCGGCGTCGGTCCCGCCCCCCGACTCCACCGCGTCCGCCTCGATTCCCGGCTCCGCGGCGCTCGTCCCGCCCGGCGGGATCGGCGTCACCGGTCCGGAGACCACGGGCGCCGCGTCGAGGCCGTCGTCGACCGCGTCGCGCCACCCCGGCTCGATCCGGTTGTCGTAGTCGACCAGCGCGACCGCGTCGCCCGTCGCAACCTCGATGCCGGCGTTGCGGGCGACGCGGTCGCGCTGGTCGACTACGACAACCGGATCGAGCCGGGGT
>NZ_NEWI01000152.1:0-5631 GCF_002135005.1 Halorubrum sp. SD612
TTCACGGCGTTTGAACCTCCAGTGGAGAGCGGAGCGTCTGCGGCTGAACTCTCTTTTCCATGCTCATACCGTCTCAGCCGCCATTTTCGCTCGATTAAGTGTTAGATACTCAACGTTCAAAGCTGAGTTGCCATACTAACGACCGGGGGAGAACAGAGAATAAAACCTTTGTTCATGATAGTTTCGGCGGGGAGCGGGGTCCGACGTCGGCCCCGTGTCGTCGCTCCGGGGCGCGGTCGCTCTCGTCGCGTGTTGCCTCGCTGCGTCCGTCCGAGGCGTCTCTTCGCTGTGTCTACCCGAGGCGTCCTCCGGCTTGCCGTCGGGATTTATGCCGTCGCCGCGACAGCACGACGCATGGAGATTCTCCACACGTGTCTCAACGTGGCGGACGCCGACCGCGCCGCGGACTGGTACGTCGAGCAGCTCGGGTTCGAACGCGCTTGGGAGTTCACGACCGCCGACGGCGACACGCGCAACGTGTACGTCGCCGGCGACGGCGGCGTCGAGTTCCAGCTGTCTGACACGGACGGCGCGGCGCCGAGCGCGGACGGCGACCGCTACGACCACGTCGCCGTCGGCGTCGACGACGTGGACGCCGCGTTCGAGACGATTGACCACCACGGCGTCGTGAAGGAGCCGGGCGACCAGCCGGAAGCGGGGGCCCGGACCGCCTTCGTGAAGGACCCGGACGGCCACGTCGTCGAGCTGATCGAGCCCCTGTGAGCGGTCGGGCACCGAAGGCGGCGGTGCGTCCGGACCGGACGACGCGCGTACTTCGGCGGTCACCACCCGTCGTCGTCCTCGCCGGGCCACACGTCCACGTCGACGTCGTCGAAGAACGCGGACGGTCCTCGACGACCGCCCAGACCAGCACCGTGATCAGCGCGAGAACGAAGAGGCGGCCGAACCGCCCCGCGTCCTCCGTTCCGAGGGCGTGGCCGAACGGCACCGCGTAGCCCACCCACACCAGCAGCCAGCCCCCTCGCCCGTTCGCCTCCGTCCCGTGGCGCGGAGCGCCACGTACTCGAGCCCGGCGACCGTCACGGGGAGTCCCGGGAGCGAGGAGAGCCGAAAGAGCCAGAACGCCGCGACGAACGTCGGCACCGCGACGACGTGGTGAACGAGCGCTCCCCACCTGCCGTCACCCATACCATTAGCGTGGCTCCGAATCGCAAAAAAAGCGGACGCCAGAACAGGGAGTGCGGCGCGCGACTCCTTACAGGATCCCGGCGGCCTCGGCCGTCTCGACGATGTCTTGGGCCATCTTGTTGGTCGCCTCGTCGACCATCTGGCCGTCGACGCTCACGGCGCCTTTGCCCTCCTCCATCGCCTCGGCGTAGGCGTCGACGATGCGCTTGGCGCGCTCTGCGGTCTCCGGGTCGGGCGCGAACACGTCGTTGCCGATCTCGATCTGCGATGGGTGGATCGCCCACTTGCCGTCGCAGCCGATCATGTTGGCGCGCTCGGCGGACTGCCGGAACCCGTCGGCGTCCTCGATGTCGGCGTACGGGCCGTCGAGACACGGCAGGCCGGCCGACTTCGCCGCCGAGTTACACTCGGAGAGCGCGTGGTGCCAGTAGTGGCCGGGGTACTCTGGGAACTGGCCGATGTCGAGCCCGGGCGTGCCCATCGCCGCGGAGTAGTCTCCCGGCCCAAAGATGATCGAGGAGAGCCGGTCGGAGGCGTGCGCGATATCGTGGACGTTGTGGATCCCCTCGCCGTCCTCGATCTGGGGCTCGAGGCCGATGGCGCCGACCTCCAGCCCGTTGTTCACCTCGACCTGCCGGAGCAGGTTCTCGACGGTGTGAATGTCGCTGGCGGACTTCACCTTGGGGATGATGATGTCGTCGATGGACTCGCCCGCGGCGCCGACGACGGTGATCACGTCGTCGTACCACCACTCCGTGTCGATCCCGTTCATCCGGAAGCTGAGGACCTTATCGCTCCAGTCCTCCTCGCGGGCCGCCTCGATGAGGGGCTCGCGGGCGTCCGGCTTGGCGTTGGGGGCCACGGAGTCCTCGAGGTCGAGGAACACCTCGTCGGCGTCGCTGTCGGCGGCTGAGTGCATCATCTTCTCGTCGCTCGCCGGGGTCGCGAGCTGCGTCCGGCGAAGGGTAACGTCCGTCATCTGTGTCGAATCTATCACGCTCGTCCATGAAAATAAAGCTACCTTACGCGGGGTATTTTCGCCGGGTCGAAAACGAGTTAACGGCCGCCGAGCCGCGGTCGCTACGGCTTGACCAGCACCTTGATCGCCTCGCGCTCGTCCATCAGCCGGTACCCCTCGGCGACGCCGTCGAGGTCGACCGTCTCGGTGAAGATCGGCGCGGGGTCGAGCGTTCCCTGTAGCACGTCGGCCATCAGCTCCTCGGCGTATGCGCGGACCGGGGCGACTCCGCCCGCGAGCGTGACGTTCTGTCCGAACATCCCGAACACGTCGAGCCCCTCCTCCTCGACGCCGTAGGGGACGCCGACGTACCCGATCGTACCGCCGGGACGGACGGCGTCGATCGCGGTGTTCATCGCGCTCGCGGCGCCGACGCACTCCATCACGTGGTTCGGCCCGCCGTAGGTGAGCTCTCGGATCCGCTCGACCGCGGCCTCACCGCGCTCGGAGACGGTCTCGGTAGCGCCGAACTCCTCGGCGAGTTCGAGCCGGTCCTCGTGGTGGCCGACGGCGACAATGCGCTCCGCGCCGAGCCGACGCGCCGCGAGGACGCCGCAGAGCCCGACCGCGCCGTCGCCGATGACGGCCACGGTCGACCCCGCCTCGACGCCCGCGCTGACCGCAGCGTGGTGGCCGGTGCCCATCACGTCGGTGAGCGGGAGCAGCGAGCGGAGCGTGTCCTCGTCGTCGGCGTAGCGGTCGGGCACGCGCACGAGCGTCCCGTCGGCGTGGGTCGACCGGACGTACTCGCCCTGTCCGCCGCCGTTGTCGCCGCCCCAGGAGTCGCCGTTCTCGCAGGAGGTGTGGAGCCCCTTCCGGCAGAACTCGCACTCGCCGCAGGAGATCGCGAACGGCGCGAGCACCCGGTCGCCGGGCTCGACCGAGGTGACGGCCTCTCCGACCGCCTCGACGATCCCCATCGGCTCGTGGCCGACCGGGGAGCCGGGGTCGCGCTCGCTGTCGCCGCGGTAGAACCAGAGGTCGGAGCCGCAGACCGCGGTGTGGGTCACGCGGACGATCGCGTCCGTCGGCGCCTCGATCTCGGGCCGGGGTCGCTCTTCCACGCCGATGTCGCCGGGACCGTTGAAGACGGCTGCTCGCATACAGTTCGCTTCCGGCGCGGGCGGCAAAAATGAGAGGGTGACGGAAGTCGCTCGGGCGCGGACCGACCGACCGATCAGCCAGCGGTGCCGTTCGTCGGCGGCTGGCCGGGCCCCGGCTGCGTCGGGCCCGTGGATCCGCCGTCGCCGGGCGGCGTCCGGTCGTTCGTCACGAGGAAGTCCGCGAGGTTACCGATCAGCGCGTCGTTGTCGGCGCGCCTGGCGTTGTCCGGCGACAGGAAGTCGCTGTCGCCGATCATGACGACCTCGTCGTTGCGGACTAACAGCGGCGCGTCCGTGGGCGCGCGCGTCGTCGAGAGCTCGCTGCCCTCGATCGGGCGCAGCACGTCGGCGCCGCCGGCCGGCGTCCCGACGGGCGTCGCCGACGGGAACACCGCGCGGTCGACGCCCTCGGTCAGCGACGCGTCGCCGGTCGCCTCGGCGTACACGCGCTGGTAGTTCAGGTCGTTCTCTTCCATGTTGTACACGTACCCACTCTCGGTCGTGACGTCGAGCGTCGCGTCGAGAGACGCCGCGCCCGGCTGCGAGTACGCCGCGTCGGGCTCGGTGGCGAGCACGACGTGACCGCCGGACTCGACGAACGACTCGATCGCGTCGAGCTCGTCCGGCTCGTAGTCGGTCTGGAACGTCACGAACGCGTCGGCCTCGGCGAGCCGCTCGCCGAGCTGGGTCGTCTCCTCGGCGCCGGGCCGCGCGGGCCGTCGCTGCTGGTCCGGATCGGGGACGTACACGCCCACCTCGTGACCGTTCTCGATGAGCGCGTTCGCGAGCGGCCGGATGTCCCGGTCGGCGACGCCGCCGCCGCCGAGCCCGATGAGGCTGAAGGGGAGCACCGGACGGGCGGTGGCCGGTTCGACGCCGGGGTCGACGAGGACGGTCTGGGAGCCGGCCGAGGCGTCCATCTCGACCGTCGCCTGCCCGGGCGTGTCGTTCGCGATTAGGTCTGGGTTCTGGTAGTGGTCGTTCTGGATCGCCGGTGCGGGCGCGGCGCCGTCGGCGGTCACGTAGCCGGCGACCGCGGCGCCGCCGGTGACCGCCGCGAGGGTCACGACGAACGCGGCCGCGAGGGGGGCGACGCGGGTCACGCGCCGACACCTCCGCTGAGCCGCGCCGTCTCGTTCCCCGGCGTCCCGCGCTCGGTCGAGACCGCGCCGCCGGTCCGCACGTCGGTCTCGGAGAACCGCTCGATCGTGTCGACGTGCGGGACGGCGGGCGTGTACACGTACGTCGAGGGCATCGGCTTCACGTCGGCGTACCCGGGGTCGTTCGCGTGGATCGCGACGATCCCGGTGTCGGTCCGGACGAGGAAGGGGATGCCGAACTCCTGTCCGGTCTCGCGGGTGTCGACCGTGTACTCGCCGAGTTCCTCCTCGGTCGCAGCCGCGTGAATCGCCTCGTTGAGCGAGCCGATCTCATCGGCGAAGCCGTTCTGAACGGCCTCGGTACCGAGGTAGGTGTCGGCCTTCGCGACCTCCTCGCGGGGCATCTCGAACTCGTCGCTACGCTCGGCCATCATCGCGTTGATGAACGTGTCCGCGAGCGTCTGTTGTTCGGCCCACGCCTGCGTCGGGTTGCTTCCGGCCTTGTCGGGGCCGCTCGGTCCGAGCGCGGTCGACGACGCTCGGGGCGCGGGAGCGTTCAGGCCGATGCTGCCGACCGTCGAGGTCGGGAGCACGTAGATCTCGTCCGCAGGCGCCATCGCGTAGTAGCCGCCCGAGGCGCTGATCGACTGGACGCTCGCGATGACGGTCATGTCATCGCTCGTCCGCTGGACCGCCTTGTACATCCGCTCGGAGGCGACGGGCGCGCCGCCGGGCGTGTCCAGTTTGAGGACGACCGCGCCGACGGACTCGTTGGCGCGGATGTCCGCTAGTTCGCTCTCAACGTCGTCGGCGAGGGCCGTGTTGACGGGCCCCTCTATCTCGACGACGGCGACGGTATCACTCGGTTCGTTTGTCGCCGCGTACACGCTCGGAGCGAGCACGGCGCCGACCAGAGCCGCGGCCAGCACGACGACAGCCACCTGCTGTCGCGACGTGAGGGCCGTGGAGGGCTTGTCTGCTGACATCGCCGTCTTATACGATCGGCAACTGTATGATAAAAACAACGACTCCGGGACGACGACGCCGCGAGCAACGGGGGCGAGACGGGTGGGCGAACCCGACGCGAGGCCGGGAAGCGATCGCGCCCGTCGCCTACGGCTCCAAGACGACTCGGAACCGCGCCTCGTTGTCGGCCATCCGGTCGTACGCCGCGGCGACATCGTCGAGCGCGAACGTCTCGATCTCCGGCGCGATGTCGCGCAGGGCGCTGAACTCCAGCGTGTCCTGCGAGTCGCGGGCG
>NZ_NEWI01000153.1:0-5620 GCF_002135005.1 Halorubrum sp. SD612
GATCTCGAGCGTCCAGCCGTGCGCGGCCGCGACGCGCTCGACGATGGCGAGTCCGATGCCCGTGCCGCCGTCCGGCGAGACGCCGAAGTCGGTCAGCGCCGCGCGGTCGCGCTCGTCGTCCGGAAGCCCCGGGCCGTCGTCGGCCACGTACACGCCCCGCTCGTCGACGCCGACCCGGACCGCGGGGTCGTCGCCGCCGTGGTCGAAGGCGTTGCCGATGAGGTTGCCGACGGCGCGCCGGAGCAGGGTCGGGTCGCCGACCACCGGTCCGGCGTCCTCGACGACGAGGTCGGGCTCGGCCGGCAGGTCGCCGAAGTCGCCCGACTCCAGGCAGTCGGCTGCGAGGTCCGCGAGGTCGACCGCCTCGTCCGCGGTCTCTATCTCGGCCGGGTCGCGGGCCATCACGAGCGCCTCGTCGATCATCGTCTCGATCCGGTCGAACGCCTCCTCGGCGGCCGCCAGCCGCTCGGTGTCGCCCGTCTCGCGCGCGAGGTCGACGTACCCCCGCGCGACCGACAGGGGGTTGCGGAGGTCGTGCGAGAGGAAGCCGGCGAGGCGTTCGAGCCGCTCGTTGAGGCGCTCCAGTTCGCGCTCGCGCTCGACGCGGTCCGTGACGTCGCGGATCACCCCGACCGCGCCGACGACCGCGCCGTCGCGCTCGATGGGAGTCAACCGCGTTTCGGTGGTCACCTCCCCGCCGTCCGCAAGCGTCGTCGCGAGCTGGACGCGCTCGTCGTCCGCCTCGCCGGCGATGACGCGGTCGACCGCCGCCCGGTAGCGGTCGCCCGCCTCCTCGCTCCAGTACCCCTCCTCGACGAGTCGCTCCGGGTGTTTCCCGTGGAGGACGTCCTCGTCGAAGCCGGTCACCTCGCGGAGGCGGTCGTTGACGAACACGCGGTTCCGATCGCCGTCGAGGACGTACGCCCCGTCGCCGAGGGCGTTCACGATCGACTCGGCGTGGTCGATCGGGGTCGACCCCGGCGGGGAGTCCATACGAACGGTAGGAGACGAGGGAACAAGTGTCTCCCGGGTAGCGGCAGGCGTGGCCACGGGCGCGTCCCTCGTTTCGGGCACCGAACCGGTCCGCGCCGCCTCACCCCGCGATCATCGCGACGCCGACGACCGCGAGGACGGCCGCGACGAGCCGGAGCCTGAAGTGGCGCTCGCCGAGCAGCACGCCCCCGAGGACGACGGCGACGATGGCCTGCGTGTTGATCACCGGGGAGGCGACGCTCGCGGGCAGCGCCGCGAACGCGACCGTCGTCAGGTGCTCGCCCAGCGCGACGAGCGCGCCGGCCGCGAGGAACTTCGGGAGGTCGCGTCGGTTCGCCGCGATCGGGTTCCGAACCGCCGCGGGGAGCAGCACGACCGCGACGCCGGCGAGCAGCAGCGGCACCCAGAGCGTGCCGGGGATCGCGAGCTCCTGGAGCGCGACCCGCTTGCCCACGTCGGCGACCGCGTAGCAGGCCGCGCTCGCGAGCGCCAGCTGCGCGGGCCGCGAGCGTGCGGCCCGGACGAACGGCGCGAAGAAGCTGCCCGGCTCGTAGTTCGCGACGTACACCGCGAGGGTGGTGACGACGACGCCGGCGACCTGAACCGGCGCCAGCACCTGCCCGAGCAGCCCGACCTCCAGCGGGAGGACGAACATCGGGACGACCTTGTTGATCGGCGCGACGTACGACACCGCCCCGTCCTCGATGGCGCGCAGGAAGAGGACGAAGGCGGCGGCGGTCGCGAGGCTGGTGACGGCGACGACGGCGAACCGACGCGGGACGACGAGCCCGGCCAAGCCGGCCGCGGCGTCGCCGAACCCCACGGTGAGCCCGGTACCCGCGAGGAACCACCCGAGCGCCGCGGCGTTGATCGCCACCGTCAGCGCGGCCGGGGGGTACTCCGAGAAGGCCCGCTTCAGGACGAAGAGGTAGGCGCCCCAGACGACGGCGGCGGCGAGCGCGGCGAGGAGTCCGGCGTCCATTCGTTCCCCCCGAGCGCGACCGGCGGAAAGAAGGGTTCGATCCGCCCGCGGCCCGGTCCCGGCCGCGGAGCGGTTCGGTCGGCCTCGCCGCGAAACGGTTACGTCGCTCCCCGGAGAACCCACGCGGCATGGACGACCACACCCGGGACCCCGGGGTCGCCCCGCCGCTCGGGAACCCGACCGGGTGGAACGCGGGGGGCGGTCCCGCGCCGGACGACCGGGAGGAGTCGCCGGGCGGCGACTCGGACGCGCGCGCGGTCGGCGGGTACTGGGAGCACGCGACGCTGCGGCGCGCGACCGAACACGGCGTGCGGCTGTTCAACGACGGCGCCTACCACGAGAGCCACGACTGCTTCGAGAGCGAGTGGTACAACTACGGGAGCGGCACCGCCGAGAGCGCCTTCCTCCACGGGATGGTTCAGGTCGCCGCCGGCGCGTACAAGCGCGTCGACTTCGAGAGCGACGCCGGGATGCGGTCGCTGTTCGAGACGGCCCTCCAGTACCTCGACGGCGTCCCGGGCGACTTCTACGGCGTCGACGTCGACGACGTCCGGGAGACGCTCCGGGCCGCGCTCGACGACCCCGGCGCGGTCGACGACTGGCGGATCGCCCTCGACGGGGCGCGTCCCCCGGCGTACCCCGCCGACTACGAGTACGCCGAGCGCGTCGACGAGGGGCACTGAGGGGGCCGGCCGACCCGAGCGGCGACGGTCGATCTCCCGCCGCGGATCCGAACGCCACTTATCCGCCGCGCGCCTGCGAGTCGTATGGAAGTTCACGATCTGGGCGACGGGGAGCCCGAGGTCGCCGTCGTCGGCGCGATCCACGGCGACGAGCCCTGCGGCGCCCGCGCCGTCGAGCGCCTGCTCGACGCGGACCTCGACCCCGAGCGACCGGTGCGGCTGATCGTCGCCAACGAGGAGGCCCTCGACGCGGGCGAGCGATACCTCGACGCCGACCTCAACCGGGCGTTCCCGGGCAACGCGAACGCGGAGGCACACGAGGTGCGGCTCGCGGCCGACCTCCTCGACGCGCTGGAGGGGTGTACGACCCTCGCGATCCACTCGACGCAGTCGTACGCGGAGCCGTTCGCAGTCATCGACTCGATGGACGAGGTGACCCGCGCGGTCGCGCCGCACCTCCCGGTCGACGCCGTGATCCAGACCGACGCGTTCACCGAGGGGCGCCTCATCGAACACCCGCACACCCTCGAAGTGGAGGCCGGGCTCCAGGGCTCCGAGGCCGCCGCCGACAACGCCTACTGGCTCGCGCGCGCGTTCCTCGCGGCGACCGGCGCCATCTCCGCGCCCGGCGCCGACGACGTGCTCGACGCCGGGGGGCGCGAGGACGTCTCGGTGTTCCGGCTCCGCGACCGGATCCCGAAGCCGGAGGCGGAGGCGTACGAGGTGTTCGCGCGCAACTTCGAGCGCGTCGACTCGGGCGAGCGGTTCGCGGCCGCCGACGGCGAGCCGCTGCTCGCCGACGAGCCGTTCTACCCCGTGCTGCTGTCGCCGAACGGCTACCGCGACCAGTTCGGCTACGTCGCCGACCGCGTCGGGACGCTGGAGTAAGCGCCCGTCCGGGAGGTCAGAGGCTACTCGACGAGCTCGATACTGTCGTCGCCGTTCGGCACCGCGCAGATGAACGCGCCGGGCTCGTCGCCCTCGTTGCGGTACCAGTGTTCGACGCCCGCGGGAATGAGGAGCGCGTCGCCGGGCGAGACCGTCCGCTCCTCGTCGCCGATCCCGACGACGTACTCGCCGGCGAGGACGTACTGCTCGTGTTCGACCGCGTTGGTGTGGCGGGGGACCGCGGCGCCCGGCGCGAGCTCGAACCGGCGCATCGCGAAGTTCGGGGCGCCGTCGGACTCGTCGAGGAGAACGCCCTTCGAGAGTCCCTCCGCGGCCTCGACGGGCTCGTAGGCGATCTCGTCGCCGCGCTTCACGACCGGGTCGGCGTGGCCTGCGTCGCTCATGTGACGCCCTGACGGGCCCCGTGTATTTAACCGATCACCGACCGAACCCGAGGGCATGCGTGGAATCAAGGTCGGGAGCGCGTTCGGCATTCCGATCCGGCTCAACTGGACGTTCCTGATCGTCTTACCCCTGTTCGCGTACCTCATCGGCGGACAGGTGAGCACCATCGCGGAGGTGATGAACGAGGTCGGCGGGCTCGGGATCGACGCGACCGCGGTCGCGACCGGCGCCACGCCGTGGATACTCGGGCTGTCGGCCGCGCTGGGGCTGTTCGTCGGAGTGCTGCTCCACGAGTTCGGCCACTCGCTGGTCGCGATGCGCTACGGCTACGAGATCGAGTCGATCACGCTGTGGCTGCTCGGCGGGCTCGCCAGCTTCAAAGACTTCCCCGAGGACTGGAAACACGAGTTCTGGATCGCGATCGCCGGCCCGGTGGTCAGCGTCGCGGTCGGAGTCGCCTGCTACGGGGTCGTCCTCGTCGGGGCGGGCGGCTCCGACGCCGTCCTCTTCGTGTTCGGCTACCTCGCGCTGTTGAACGTCGTCCTCGCCGGCTTCAACATGCTCCCCGCGTTCCCGATGGACGGCGGGCGGGTCCTCCGGGCGCTGCTCGCGCGGAACCAGCCGCACGCGCAGGCGACCCAGCGGGCCGCCGCCGTGGGGAAGGTGTTCGCGTTCCTGATGGGGATCGTGGGCCTGTTCACCTTCCAGCTGCTGCTCATCGTGCTCGCCTTCTTCGTCTACATCGCCGCCTCCGGCGAGGCGCAGCAGACGACGCTGAAGGCCACCTTCGAGGGAGTCACCGTCACCGACGTGATGACGCCGCGCGCGGACCTCCACACGGTGACCGAGGACACCTCGGTCGCCGACCTGATGAGCCGGATGTTCGAGGAGCGCCACACCGGCTACCCGGTCCTCGACGGCGACGAGCTCGTCGGGATGGTCACCCTAGAGGACGCTCGGTCGGTCCGCGAGGTCGAGCGCGACGCCTACCGCGTCGACGACGTGATGGCGACGGACGTCGTCGCGGTCGGCCCCGCCGCCGACGCCCTGAGCGCGCTCCAGACGATGCAGGAACACGGCGTCGGGCGCCTCCCGGTGATCGACGCCGACGGCGAGCTGGTCGGACTCATCTCCCGGTCGGACCTGATGACCGCGTTCAACATCATCCAGACCGGCGGCACGCCGGGCGTCATCAGCGGCCGGCGGGGGGTCGACGAAGGCCCCGGCGTGTTCTGACCGGTCGCCCGCCCGGTCCGACCGGCCGGATCCCCCGGCGTGGGGTATATACGCGGCAACGACCTATCTCGGTCCGTGACAACCCGGACCATCCGCGCCCGCGACCGGCCGGTGTTCGGCGTCGACGTCCACAGCGGCGACGTCCGCGGCGACAGCCCCTCCTACGCGCTCGTGGTCCTCGACCCGGTCGACGAGGACGACCCGGACGCCCCGGACGCCGACGGCCCGATGGCCCGGGTCACCCGCGACGTCGTCTCCTTCCGCAAGCTCTGCCGCCTGATCGACGACCGCGAGCCCCTCTACGTGGCCACCGACAACGCCTACGAGCTGGCGGCGGACAAGGGGGAGCTCGTCAACTTCCTCCGGTCGCTGCCGAACGGCACCCGGCTCGTCCAGGTGACCGGCGCGGAGCGCCCGGAGCCGCTCTCGCGGG
>NZ_NEWI01000154.1:0-5497 GCF_002135005.1 Halorubrum sp. SD612
GGTCCTCGACGTCCTCGTACTCGACCTCGTTGTTGGCGAGCCCGGTCTCGCAGCGCGGGCACTGCGAGATGGACCGCTTCCCCTGCTCGACGAGCCCGTTGTCGGCGACCTCGGAGAACGCCCACCAGGCGGCCTCCATGTACTCCGGCGAGATGGTCTCGTACGGGTCGTCCCAGTCCATCCACGCGCCGATGGATTTGAAGTCCTCGTCCATCGCCGCCCGGTTCTCCAGGGCGAACTCCTTACACTTCTCGATGAACGGCTCCATGCCGTACTCCTCGATGTCCCGCTTGTTCTCGAAGCCGAGCTCCTCCTCGACTTTCACCTCGATCGGGAGCCCGTGCATGTCGTATCCCGGGCGGTCGGTGACGCGGTGGCCGGTCATCCGCTTGTACCGGATGACGGCGTCTTTCAGCGTCTTGTTCCAGGCGGTCCCGAGGTGCATCTGCCCGGAGGTGTACGGCGGGCCGTCCACGAAGAAGAACGGCGGATCGTCGGCGTGCGCCTCCTTCGCCGCCTCGTAGGCGTCGTGGTCGTCCCAGTACTCGTCGACCGCGGTCTCGACGTCCGCGGGCGCGTACTGGTCGTCGATCTGCTCCATACGCGTTGGTCTGCGCGCGCGTATTTGAATACGGCGGAGTCGTGGGAACGGTTCAGCCCGCGTCGGCGGGGCCGCCGTCGAAGTAGTCCGCGAGCCGCTCAGCCGCCTCGGTCGCTCGGGGCGTCACCAGCGCGAACCGGATCCACTCGTCGCGGGCGGTGCCGAACGCCTCGCCCGGCATCCCGGCGACGCCGGCCTCGTCGATCAGGCGCTTGACGTTCGCCATCGTGCCGGGGAACCCGTCGAAGCGCGCGAGGACGTAGAAGGCGCCCTCCGGGCGGCCGTACTCCGCGCCCGCCGCGTCGAGGGCGGCGGCGAACGCGTCGACGCGGTCAGCGAGCAGGTCGCGCGACGCGGCGTAGTAGTCGGACGGCGTCTCTTCGAGCGCGTGGTACACCGCGTACTGAGAGGGGCGCGCCCCGGTGACGTTGACGAGCATGTGTCGGGTCTTCGCGTCGCCGACGTGCGCCTCGGGGAACACCCCGTACCCGACGCGGAAGCCCGTGATGGCCATCGACTTCGAGAAGCCGCTCGTGACGATGACGCGCTCGGAGTCCAGCGTCAGCGCCGACTCGAACGAGCCGGTGAGATCGAACCGGTCGTACACCTCGTCGACGACGACGAGCGCGTCGACGGCCGCCGCGATTTCGACGACCTCGCGGACCGCGTCGAGGTCGTAGACGGCGCCGGTCGGGTTGTTCGGCGTGTTGAGGACGACGAGTGCCGTGTCCTCGCTCGCCGCCTCGCGGATCGCGTCGACGTCGAGCCCGCCGTCGCGCGCCGTGGGCACGAGCGTCGGCTCCCCACCGAGCAGGTGCGTCTTCCCGGGGTAGTACGGGTACACCGGGTCCATCAGGAGCGCCTCGTCACCAGCGTCGCGGTCCAGCGCCCGGGCCATCGCGAGGTAGTTCGCCTCGCCGGTGCCGTTGGTGACGACCACGCGCTCGGGGTCGACGCCCCGGCGCTCGGCGATCGCCCCGCGGAGCTCTCGGAGCCCGTCGCTCGGCGGGTACTGGAAGTCGGCTGGCGGGAGGTCGGCGTACTCGCGGAGGGCCTCTCGGAGCGCGGCGGGCGGCTCCCAGTCGGGGTTGCCGCTCACCATGTCGATGACGTCGCCGTCGGCGGCCGCGGCGTACTGCATCACGTGGAAGAACTTCGGCTCCTCGTACTCCATACGGTCGGGTCGGACGCGCCCGCCGTGGCTCTTTCGGCCCGGGAGCGTTCGGCCCGTGAGTGGACCCCGGTCGACGGCGAGGCGGTGCGATCCTCTCCGGGCACGCCGCCCGGATCCGGTGGTTTGACCTGCCGACCCGCACACGCAGAGACATGAACAAACGCGGCCACGTCCTCAACGGCCTGCTGCTCGCCCTGGGGCTCGGCTTCATCGTCGAACCGGGTCTCGACGCGGCGACCGCGACGACCGTCGCCGAGATCACCGTCCCCGTCGTGTTGGGGGCGCTGTTCCCCGACGTGGACACCGCCTTCGGCCGTCACCGGAAGACGCTCCACAGCCTCCCCGTGCTCGCGGTGTTCCTCGCGTATCCGATCGTCTTCGGCAACCTCCAGTACGTGTGGATCGGCGTGTTGACCCACTACGTCCTCGACGTGGTCGGCAGCCGACGCGGCATCGCGCTGTTCCACCCGTTCTCGGACCGTGAGTTCGGAATGCCGAGCGGCGTGACGACGAGCAGCAAGTACGCCGACCTCGTCACGGTGGTCATCACCGGGGTCGAGCTGACGGCATTCTGGGCGATTCACACCTACGTCGTCAGCCTCGACCTGGACCTGTCCGCGGCGTCGGAGGCCGCGGCGGGCTTCGGGCTCTGACCGGGAAGCCGATCGGGATCCGGGCCGCCCCGAGACGCTCGCACGGCCGCTATTCGTAGACGCTCACGTCGTCGAATCGCCCCTCGTATGCGACGTTCGACGGGAGGGTCGGTTCGTTGCCGGAGAGGAACATTCGGTCGAGCTTCGTCCACGTGTTCTCGTAGCCGAGGTGCGCGAACTCCACGAGCCCGCGGAGCCGGTGGCCCAGTCCGCCGCGGTGGATCACCGTTCGGGGGCGTCGCTCGCGGAAGGCGTCGGCGACCGCTTCGGCGTCGTCGAGGTCGCCCTCGAAGGCCGTCCACGCCTCGCCGACCGTGCCGGGGAGGTGCGCGTACGAGGATCCGAACCCGGCGCAGCCGGTCTCCGTCGCGGTCCGGCGGGCGCGCGCGTTCTGGTGGGGGAGCAGCTTGGTGTTGTACGTCTCGACCGCGTCGATCCGGGCGGCGTGCGCGTCGACTTCGGGTCGCGTGAGCGAGATAGTGGCGAACCCGGGGTGCGGGACGAGGACGGCCGCGTCCTGCCGCTCGAACTCGGCCATCGCTCCCTCGAAGGTGATGTAGTCGGGGACGGGATCGGAGAGTCCGAGGACGAGGAGGTGTCGCCGGTTCCCCCAGTCGCCGGTGAACACCTCGCGGGCGGGGACGACGGTCAGCTCGTCGTCGGTGTACCGGGCCGCACGCTCGCTGATCGTCGGGAGGCGCGTGAAGTGCGGCGCGTACACGAGCGCGTCGATGTCGCGCGCCTTCGCCCGGGCGACGACCTCGTCGTCGAGTATCTTGACGTGGGCGTCGACGCGCGTTCTCGATCGGGTCACGGTCGCACGGTCGTCGCGCCCGCGCAAAGGCGTATCGTTCGACGACGGCAGTGCCGCCACCGCGGTCGCCGCCGCGGCGGCGACCGCCCCCGCCGGCGGCAGGAACGCCCGCGCGGTGTTGGGAAACCGTTAATCCCCCTCGGGCAGGAGTTCGGGTATGGCCCCTCGCTGGACGTGCGGCATCGGCGACTGCGACGCCGCCTTCGACGACGTGGAAGCGGCGATCGTCCACCAGACGAACGAGCACCAGCGCCACGAGTGTAAGGTGTGCGGCACCATCGTTCCGGACGGCTACTTCGCGATCCGCCACGCGTTCGACGAGCACACCCGCGCCGAGTTCGTCCGCGCGTACGACGCCGACTCGGCGGCGGTCCGCCGGCGCGAGGAGATCAAAGGCGAGATAGAGTCCGCGGCGGACCTCCAGCGGGTCGTCGAGGAGCTCGACCGCGGCGTCTGACGCGTTCGGATCGACCGGCCTCGATTCAGAGGACTCGCTTCCCGAACGCGCTCGCCGCCAGCTCCGTCGCCAGCTCGGCCGTCTCGTTGTGCTGGTCTAGGGTTGGGTTCACCTCGACGATCTCCATCGAGCGGAGCGCGTCCGTCCCGTCGACGATCTCCATCGCGCTGTGCGCCTCGCGGTAGGTCACCCCGCCGCGGACGGGCGTCCCGACGCCGGGCGCCGCGTTGGGGTCGAGCCAGTCCAGGTCGAGGCTGACGTGGATCCCGTCGACGCCGGCTGAGGCGACGTCGAGCGCCTCCTCGGTGACCTCGGTGATCCCCCGCTCGTCGATGTCCGACATCGTGTACGCGGCGAAGTCGCGCTCACCGATCAGCTCCGCCTCCGCCTCGTCGACCGAGCGGAGGCCGACCAGGGCGACGTTCTCCGGCGAGAGCCCCGGCGCGTTCGCCCACTCGGCGTCCGCGAACTCGTCGATCCCGAGCGCGGCCGCCAGCGGCATCCCGTGGACGTTGCCGGACGGCGTCGTCGCGGGCGTGTTGAGGTCGGCGTGCGCGTCGAACCACACGGCGCCGATCTCCGCGTCGCGCGCGGACCCGGCGAGGCTCCCGATGGCGATGGAGTGGTCGCCCCCGAGCGCCAGCGGCACCTCGCCGCCGGCGAGCGTCGCGGCGACCTCGTCGCCGAGCCGCCGGCAGACGTCGGCCGTCTCGCGGAGGAACTTCGCTTTCCCCTCGGTGGGCGCGTCAGCGTCCGGATCCCGCTCCTCCGCCCGCGGCACGGGGAGGTCGCCCGCGTCGACGGTCTCGACGCCGGCGCCGGCGAGCTGCTCGGCGAGGCCGCCGTACCGGATGGCCGACGGCCCCATGTCGACCCCGCGTCGGTTCGCCCCGTAGTCGGTCGGCGCGCCGATGATCCTGACCGTGGTCATACCGGCTACGCGGCGCGCCGGCGCTTCAATGGCGGGGGTCGAGCGCGCCCGCCGCGCTCGCTCACCTCGGTTCCCCGTTCACGACCGGCCGGATCGGACATCGTTTTGCGCCCGGGCCCCCACGAGGCGGGTATGAGCAGCTCCGACCCCCGGTCGGTCGACCCCGGGGACATCGAGCCGATCGGCGCGACCATCGCCGTCGCGTTCACCGGCGCGGCGATCGGACTGGTCGGCGCCGCGGTCTCGTTCGTCGCCGCCGACTTCGGGCTCGCGCTGATCGGCGTCGGCGTGGTCGTCGCGCTGTCGAGCCCGCTCGCGTACGTACGGATGAAGCGGCTGCGCGGCGAGTGAGGCGGAGCGCGCAGTCCGGACGGCGTCCCCGCTCGTCGGGGGTGTCCCACACGATCATTTATAAGTGAATTCCATCGCATTTAAGCGGGGGCGTCGTGTATTCGCCACCATGTCATCGATCGAGCTCACGTCGAGCCAGAAAAGCATCCTCTCGGCCCTCATCAACCTCTACGGGGAACAGGAGGACGCCGTGAAAGGCGAGGCGATCGCCGAGGAGGTCGACCGCAATCCGGGGACGATCCGCAACCAGATGCAGAGCCTCAAGGCCCTCCAGCTGGTCGAGGGCGTACCCGGTCCGAAGGGCGGCTACAAGCCCACCTCGAACGCCTACGAGGCGCTCGACATCCAGCGCATGGACGAGCCGGCGAACGTCCCGATCTACCACGAAAGCGAGGAGCTCGAGGGGGTCAACGTCGACGGGATCGACCTCTCCAGCGTCCACCACCCCGAACTGTGCCGTGCCTAGACCCACGTCCAGGGCTCGGTCCGCGGCATCCGCGACGGCGACAGCGGCAC
>NZ_NEWI01000155.1:0-5472 GCF_002135005.1 Halorubrum sp. SD612
GGGCGTGCGGGGCGAGCTGGATGTCCTCCATGTCGCCGACGAAAACGCCGTTGCTGGAGTACACCTCGCGGCCGACGGGCGACGTGATCTCTTCGGGGGCTGCGTTCATACACGATACGGTCACGAGCGCGCCTAATAAGCGTTCGTTGTCGAACGACGCGCGTCGGACGCGGGCGGAGCCCGCGCGGTCGCCGGGGCCGCGCGCCGCCCCCGGCGTCACTCGCGAGGTGCGACCACTTCGATCGGATGCGTCGGCGCGGCGTCGAGCAGGGCGTCGAGCTGTTCCGTACAGGAGGTACCGGCGGCGACGACGGTGCGGTCGGTGTCGCCGAACTGCTCGACGAGGGGCTCGCCGACGTCCATGCTCAGCTCGTAGTAGTCGGTCTTGTAGCCGAACGAGCCCGCCATCCCGCAACACTCCGTGTCGGAGACGCGCACGTCGTAGCCGAGCCGCTCGAACACCGCGGTCGCGTACTCGCCCACCTCGACGGTGCGGGCCTGACAGTGCGGGTGGTAGGCGATCCGCTTCCCCGACGCGACCGGGCCGGTGCCCTCGATCGGCGCGCGCAGCGCCGCCGGGTCGGCGCCGTTCTCCAACAGGCCGAAGGCGTACTCCATGGCGTCGTAGCTCGCGTCCGCGAGGCGCTCGTAGGAGTCGCTCGGGAGGAACCGCTCGTACTCGCGGCGGAACGTCGCGAGGTCGCTCGGCTCGATCACGACCACGTCGCGGCCGGCGTCGAGGTGCGGCGCGAGACCGGCGTACAGGTCTTCGGCGGCGGCCTCGGCGGTCGCTATCATCCCCTGCGACAGGGGCGGGCGGCCGCTCCCGGGCAGGTCCGGCACGCGGACGCGGACCCCGAGCGCTTCCAGCGCCCTGACGGTCGCCTTCCCGCGCTCGACGTCGACGTAGTTCGTCGCGGTGTCGGGGTAGACGACGGCCTGCCGGGTCGCCTCGTCGGCCGGGACCGCGGGGCCGCCGCGCGCCTCGAACCACTCGACGAGCGACTGGCGGGCGAACTCGGGGAGGTCGCGCCGGCGGGCGATCCCGGCCACCCGCTCGGCGAGCGCGCGCAGCGGGCCGGCGTCCGCGAGGCGGTTCGCGATCGGCGCCGTCCTGTGGCCCCACTCCGCGAGCGTCGCGTAGTTGCCCACGAGCCGCGTGCCGAGGTCGAGCCCGCCGGGCTCCTCGTCCGGGACGAGCTCCTCGAACGCCCAGTCGAGCTGGCTCGCGTCGGCCTCGCCGCGGTTGATCCGGTCCCGGACCGCGGTGTTGATCCACGGGATGTCGATGCCGACCGGACACGCCGGAACGCAGCGCGAGCAGCCGGTACAGAGGTCGTTGAACTCGGCCGCGGTGTCGAGCCCCTCGATGCCGGCCTCCCAGCCGGTGGCGATCCCGCCGGAGTACGTCTCGCCGCCGAACGCGTGGCCGCCGACGCTCTGGAAGTTGCCGCAGGCGTTCGAGCAGGCCGAACAGCGGATGCAGTACAGCGTCTCCTTCAGCGTCTCGTCGTCGCGCATCGCCAGGCGCCCGTTGTCGATCAGGACGAGGTGGAACTCGCGGTCGTCGGCGGAGCCGTCCGCGAGCGGCTCGGCGTCGTCCTCGAAGTCCGGCACCGGCGAGCCGACCGGCGGCGTGAGCGTCGAGATGTAGGAGGTCACGTCCTGCCCGGTCCCCGACCGGCCGATCAGCTCGACGAACGGCGAGAACTCCTCGACGGTCGGGACGAGCTTCTCGACGCCCGCGACCGCGACGTGGGTGTCGGTCGCCGTCACGGTCTTCCGGGCGTTCCCCTCGCTGGTGACTAAGAGCATGGTGCCCGAGTCGGCCGCGACGAAGTTCGCGCCGGTCATCCCGAGGTCGGCGCCCTCGACCAGGTCGCCCAGTCGCTCGCGGGCGAACATGGTGAGCTCCTCGGCGGTCTCCGGCGGGTCGTCGGGGTCGAACCGCTCCGCGAACAGCTCGGCGATCCCCTCTCGGGACTTGTGGATGGCCGGCGCGACGATGTGCGAGGGCTCCTCGTCGGCCAGCTGGAGCACCCACTCGCCGAGGTCGGTCTCGACGACCTCGACGCCGTCCGCCTCGAGCGCGTCGTTCACCTCGATCTCCTCGGAGGTCATCGACTTCGATTTCACCGCGCGATCGGCGTCGCGCTCGGCCGCGACCTCGCGGACGTACCGGTTCGCGTCGGCCGCGTCGTCGGCGAGGTAGACGGTCCCGCCGTTCGCCTCCACCGCCTCCCTCACCTCGTCGATGAGCTCCGGGAGCCGCTCGATAGCGTCCTCTTTGATGGCGCGCGCCTCGTCTTTCAGCGCCTCGTAGTCGTCGAGGCGGCCGGTCGACTCGTAGCGTCCCTCGTTGAACCCGCGGGTGTTCGCCGCGACCGCCTCGCCCTCCGTCGCGAGCAGCTCGCGGATCCGCTCGGCCTTCGTCTCGCGGTCGGAATCGCTCGCGCCCGCGGTCTCCGGACCGTCGTCGCGCCCGGACGGGTGGGTGTCGCTGCTCATCGGTCCGCCCCCGGGGCGGCGGTCTCGCCCCCGGAATCGTCCGCGTCGCCGTCGCGCAGCAGGACCACGTGGACCTCCTTCGGCCCGTGCGCGCCGTGGACGAGCCCGCCCATGTCCGCGGTCGCGCTCGGTCCGGTCGCGAACACCACGTCGACCGACTCGTCGCGCGCCCGCGGGCCGAGCCAGTCGAAGGCGTCGGCCATGTCCGGGACGAGGTCGGTCTCCCGGAGGACGACGACGTGGCGGTCGACGAAGAGGCTCACCGGCTCCGTCCCGTCCGCGTCGGCCTCGAGCGCGACGCTCCCGTACGCGGCGACGCCGAGCGACGCAGCGGTGACCCCGGTGTGCGCCTCGCGCAAGTCGGCGGTCGTCGGGTCGGTGTCGATTCGGTCCGGGAGCGACGCCGGCGAGTCGGCGAGCCCGTCCGGACCCGACCGAGCGGGCGGGACCCCGACCGCCGGCTGGCCCGCGGCCGCCTCGGCCATGGCCGCGCACTCCGCCGACGGTCCGGCGGAGACCGCGACGCCGAGGTCGGCGAGCCGACCGGTGAACGTTGACGTGTCTGTGAGCGGCATGGTGGTTCGTTCGCCGGCCGACATATGGGTGTTGCGGCGGCTTCCGGACCGAGGAACTGCGCCCGCGGCGAAGCCCGTGCGGGGGAACCCCGCCCGAGACGGGGCTCGTTGGAGGGAACTGCGCCCGAGACGCAAGGGGTTTCCGCCGGCGCGCGTGGGACCGAATTCCCGCGACGCGCGGACGGCAGGAGGTTTTTCATGGTTCGACCGTGAGTGGTTCCCATGGCGACAAACACCCCGGGTCCCGACCCGACGGACGGCGGGGACTTCGACTACACCGGCGGCGCGGTTGAGCGACCCGACCTCGTGGACGCGCTCGACCGCCGCGTCGCGGGCGACGTGCGGTTCGACGACTACTCGAAGCGGCTGTACGCGACCGACGCCTCGGCGTACGAGGCCACCCCGATCGGCGTCGTGATCCCGGAGTCGACCGCGGACGTCGCGGCCGTCCACGAGTACTGCTTCGAGGAGGGGATCCCCGTCCTCCCGCGGGGCGGCGGCACCTCCCTCGCCGGGCAGACCGTCAACGAGGCGGTCGTCCTCGACCTCACCGGCGAGATGGACGACGTGCTCTCGACGGACCCGGCCGCGGAGACGGCCCGCGTTCAGGCCGGTGCGTACGTCGGCGACCTCAACGCCGCGGTCGAGGGCGACGGGCTGAAGTTCGCGCCCGACCCGGCGTGGCGCGACAAGTCCGCGGTCGGCGGCGCCATCGGTAACAACTCCACCGGCTCGCACTCGCTGAAGTACGGGAAGACCGACCACTACGTCGAGGAGCTGGAGGTCGTCCTCGCGGACGGCACCGTGGCGACGTTCGGCGAGGTCGCGGTCGAGGAGCTCCGGGAGTCCGCCGACCCCGACGCCGACGAGCTCCTCCCGCGGATCCACGCCGAGGTCGTCCGGATACTCGACGAGGAGGCCGATCGGATCGACGAGCGGTTCCCGGAGCTGAAGCGGAACGTCTCCGGCTACAACCTCGACCGCCTGCTGGCCGAGTACCGCGGCGAGCACGGCGAGGAGGGCGTCGTCAACCTCGGGCGCCTCATGGCCGGCAGCGAGGGCACCCTCGCGACGGTGACCGAGGCGACCGTCTCGCTCGTCGAGATCCCCGAGACGAAGGCGGTCGCGCTGCTCACCTACGCCGACCTCCTCGACGCGATGGAGGACGTGGCGGCGTGTCTCGAACACGACCCCGCCGCCGTGGAGGTGATGGACGACGTGCTCCTCGGACTCGCGGCCGACACGCCGGAGTTCGAGGACGTGGTCGGCATGCTCCCCGACGGGACCGACTCCGTGCTGCTCGTCGAGTTCTACGCCGACAGCGACGCGGCGGGCAAACAGAAGGTCGCGGACCTGATCGCGGACCGCGTCGGCGGCGAGGAGGGCGCGGACGGCCCGGCCGTCGACACCGCGACCGAACCGCGGTCCGGCGCCGCCGAGACGACGAGCCACCCCCGCCGGGCGGTCCACGCGATGGAGGCCCACGACCCCGCGAAGCGCGACCGGTTCTGGAAGATGCGGAAGGCCGGCCTCCCGATCCTCCTCTCCCGCACGACCGACGAGAAGCACATCTCCTTCATCGAGGACTGCGCCATCCCGCCGGAACACCTCCCCGAGTACACCCGGGAGTTCCAGCAGATCCTCGAGGACAACGACACGTTCGCCACCTTCTACGCGCACGCCGGCCCCGGCGTGCTCCACGTCCGCCCGCTGATCAACACGAAGGACGTCGACGACGTCGACGCGATGGTGGACATCGCGGACCGCGTCACCGACGCCGTGGTCCGGCTCGGCGGGTCCGTCTCGGGCGAGCACGGCGACGGCCGCGCCCGGACGCAGTGGAACCGGAAGCTGTACGGCGACGACCTCTGGGAGTCGTTCCGGGACCTCAAGACCGCCTTCGACCCGGACTGGCTGCTCAACCCCGGGAACGTCTGCGGCGACTTCGACATGCGCGAGAACCTCCGGTTCGACGCCGACTACGAGTACGACGCCGGCTTCGACCCCGCGATGGAGTGGGCGGTCGACAACGGGATGCAGGGGATGGTCGAGCTCTGTCACGGCTGCGGCGGCTGCCGGGGTCCCCAAGAGACCACCGGCGGCGTGATGTGCCCGACCTACCGCGCCGCCGACGAGGAGATTCAGGCGACTCGCGGCCGGGCGAACATGCTCCGCGGGGCGATAAGCGGCGAACTCCCCGACGATCCGACCGACGACGAGTTCGTCACCGAGGTGATGGACCTCTGTGTCGGCTGTAAGGGCTGTAAGGTGGACTGCCCGAGCGGCGTCGACATGGCGAAGCTGAAGGCCGAGGTCGAACACGCCCACCACGAGGAACACGGGGTCGATCTGCGGACGCGGCTGCTCGGACGCTTCGAGTCGCTCGCGC
>NZ_NEWI01000156.1:0-5453 GCF_002135005.1 Halorubrum sp. SD612
AACGAACTCGCCGTCGTCGAGACCGCCCCCGGCCGGCGGCGGTCTCGACGACGGCGAGTTCGTTCGCGGCGGCGCGAGCGCGGAAGCCGGGGGCACGGGAGCCGGAGACGCGGGCGCCACCCGCGGCGCGGACGCCTCCGCGGACCGCGGCGCCGTCCCGGCCCAGACGGAGTTCGTCCGGCCGGAGCCGGTCGACACCGTCGAGCACGCGTGGGTCGGCGAGGGCGTCCCGCTGGACGCCAACAAGGCGACGCTGGACGCGTACCACCGCCGGCTCGAAGCGGGGCAGGTCGAGCAGTCGCGGATCTCGGTCCTCGTCGTCTGTAACGACGACCAGATGCGGGAGGAGGGGAACGTCGCCGACCTGTACGGGCTCCGCGACATGGTCCAGTTCGACATCGAGGTGCGCCACGACCTCACCCGCGAGGAGATGCGGGAGGTCCTCGAATCGGACGTGGACTTCCTCCACTACATCGGCCATGTCGACGACCGCGGGATGCAGTGCGCGGACGACTACCTCGACTTGACCGACGAGGACCTCGAGATCGGCGTCAGCGCCTTCCTGCTCAACGCCTGCCAGTCCTACCAGCAGGGCGAGGCGCTCGTCCACCGCGGCTCGCGCGGCGGCATCGTCACCCTCTCCGACGTGGCGAACTCGCCCGCGACGACGCTCGGCCGGATCATCGCCCGCCTGATGAACAGCGGCTTCAACCTCCGTACCGCGCTCCACGTGGCGAAGCGGGAGCTGATCACGGGCCACCAGTACATCGTGGTGGGCGACGGGGGAGCGACTATTTGTCAAAGCCGGAGTGGGATCGCGGTTGTGTTTGATATCGCTGATCGGGGTGCGGAGACATATGACCTTTCAGCGGAGTTTTATCCGAACAGAAACCACGGAGTTGGGTCACTCTCCTGGCTAAGTCTCACTATGGCAGAAGACAACCACTACGTGCCGTCTCAGTTCACATTCGAAAATATACCCAACGAGGTGCTAGTTGACCTACTCGATCTAGAATTGGTACCTGTATTTTATTCAGATGAGCTTGTCTGGAGTGAAAGCTTAGAACTTAATTAGGGGCCAGGGTTTGCGCCAGCAACATTCGCCGCCGCCGGCGCCGCCTGCGTCAGCAGCAGCAGCGCGGTGAACAGGACGCCGGCCATTTTCGGGTGCTCTGCCACGTAGTCCGCCACACTTTCGTGCATATTCGAAAAGTATCAGGATAAATAAATATTAAGATTGTTCTGCGGGAGAATATAGTAGATATTTAAAATTAGAAAAGCTTGTATTAAATAGATAGCGCGTCCGAGGAGCGGATTCTATTCGGCTCCCGACGTTGTACACCCGAAAGCACTGTCTGCCCCGACGCGGCGCAGCGAGGACCGCGTTTTTTCACCGCCGGGCGCGGAGTCCGGGACGTCATGACCGACATCGAGGCGGCGATCCGAGAGGCGTTCGAACACACGGAGTACGACCTCGGGAACGTCGCGGTCAACCGCCGACAGGTCCGCGTGCCGGTGATTCAGGAGGGCGCCGACCCCGACGCGCTCCGGGCGGTGATCGAGGAGGCGCTCGGCGCGGACGCGCTCGCGACCGTGACCGTGACCACGGAGCGCATCGCCGGCGAGGACACCGTCGGCACCGTCGTGTCGTTCCGCTACCGGGACTGAGGCGCTCGCGGAACGCGCCGGAGGTCGACGGGAGGACCCCTTCCGCGACACGGTACGATTAACAGGACGGTACCCGTACACGTGGATCGTACGATGACGGCCGAGGTCGGACACGACGGCGCGCGGTACCTCGCCGGGTCGCCCGTTCGGGTCGCGATACTCCGGGCGCTGCGGGAGGAGCCGCGGCGCCCCGCCGAGTTGACCGACGCGGTCGACGCCACCCGAACGACGGTCCAGCGGATCCTCGCCGGGTTCCGCGAGCGAGACTGGGTCGTGAAACGCGACGCGAACTACCGGGTGACGCCGACCGGCGAGCGCGTTCACGACGCGTACGAGACGCTCCTGACGGAGGTCGAGCGCGGCGACCGCTACGGGCGGTTCGCCGAGACCGTCGAGCGCGTCGGCGTCGACTTTCCCGCGGCGGGGATCCCGGACAGCGACCTCACGGTCGCGTCCGACCAGAACCCGTTGGCGGTCGTCGACCGGCTCACGGAGCTCCTCCGCGAGAGCCGCGGGGGCGAGATCCGGGCCGTCTCCCCCGTCGTCCTCCAGCAGTTCAACGACGCGGCGGCCGCGGCGTTAGACGACGGCGCGAACGTGGAACTGATCATCGACCGCGACGTGGTCGACGCGTCGGTCGCGGAGTTCGGACCGGCGACCGACCGCGCGCTTGAGGACGACGACGCCGCGGTGTACGTGAGCGCCGAGCCGATCGAGTACGGCCTCGTCCGCTGTGAGGACGTCGCGTGCGTGACCGCGTACGACGAGCGGAACAACCCGCGGTGCGTGCTCGAATCGACCGAGGAGACGGTCGTCGACTGGGTCGACGACGCGTTCGCGTCCCTTCGGGACGACGCGACTCGGCTCTCCTCGGTCGTCGAGCGCGCCTGAAGCGGTCAGCGACCGCTACGCGTCGTCGCTCGCGGCCGTCTCGTCGCCGGCGGCCGTCTCGGTCGTCGCGTCGTCGTCCGGGTCGAAGTTCGCGGGAACGACCGTCGGGTGGTCGATGCCGACGGCGGGCGTAGTGGCGCTCATGGCTCTAGCAGATGATAGGCGGACGACGCCCTAAAAATTACCCATAGGCATAACGCATCCGGCCGCGGGCGACGGATGCGCTTCGGTTATACGGTCGTTAGGCGACCTGTTCGTCGTACAGGTCCTGCGCGTGTTCGATGGCCTCCTTGGCCGCCGCCTTGTCCTCCCAGCCGAGCGTTTCGACCTCCTTGCCGGCCTCGAGGTTCTTGTAGGTCGCGAAGAACTCGTCTATCTCGTCGAGGGTCTGCTGGGGGATGTCCTCGAGGTCCTCGATGTGGTCGAACCGCGGGTCCTCGGTCGGCACCGCGATCACCTTGTCGTCCTGCTCGCCGTCGTCGTCCATCTTCATCATGGCGACGGGGCGGGCCTCGATCACGCAGCCGGGGAACGTCTGGTCCTCGACGAGCACCATCACGTCGAAGGGGTCCTCGTCGTCGTAGTACGACTGCGGGATGAAGCCGTAGTCGTACGGGTAGTGGACGTTCGAGTGGAGCACGCGGTCCAGGACGACGCCGGGGATATCCTTGTCGTACTCGTACTTGTTCCGTTCGCCCTTGAGACACTCGACGACGGCGTAGATCTCGTCCGGCGCGTTCGGTCCCGTCTCGAGATCTTCCCAGAGGTTGGCCATGTGTCCGTTGGTGGGTGGAAGTCGGCCAAAGTCCTTTCGGGATCGCGCGAGCGCGTCCGTCATCGATCCCCGTCGCAACGACGGGAGGCCGGCGCCACCGATCCGCGTCGTAACGACGGGAAGCCGGTGCCGCCGAACCACGGGGAGCCGAGGTCACGAGGGCGGACACCGGGCGAGGCCGGATCTCCGCGGTTTCGATCGTGAGCCGTACGCCGAGCGCGACCGACGATCCCTCGGTCCATCCGCCGAAAGCGGAATCGATCAGTCGAACGCGTTCCATCGCCGGAGACCACGAGCATCCGTCGAGAGACCGTCGATACCGAGAGATCCGGACGACCGTGCGGGGTTACGCATCGCAACGGTCGTGAATGTTGAGAAAGATTATAAGTTCGGGCCCCTTCCCGTCAGGCATGTCAGAGGCACAAACAGTCACTGATGAATCGACGGCGGCAAGCGATCTCACGGCGTTCCAGCAGAACATCCTCACCATCCTCGCCGAGGAGCCGATGTACGGCCTCGCCATCAAGCGGGAGCTGGAGGCGTACTACGGCTCCGAGGTGAACCACGGCCGCCTGTACCCCAACCTCGACGACCTCGTCGACCACGGGCTCGTCGAGAAGAGCGAACTCGACAAGCGGACGAACCAGTACGAGCTCACCGACGAGGGCCACGACGTCGTCCTCGGCCAGATCGAGTGGGTCCTCGATCGATTCGTCACCGACGAGGAACGCGCGAACGAGGTCCGGGCGCTGCTCGACTAAGCGGGACCGAGGCCCCGCGCGCGGCGAAACGGAACCGTATCCGACCGAACATTTTGGCACACGGCGCGGCGAAAGCCGCGTTCTCTCTTCGCTGAGCCGTCGCTACGTCGAACCGTCGGTGTCGCTCGAATGTCCGTCGTCGGAGCGGTCCGCGGCGGCGGGGCCGTCGACGTCGGCGGCGACCGTCTCGATCACGGACAGCGACTCCTCGGCGGCCGCCAGTTGCTCGTCCGTCGGCCACCCGTTCCGGACCAGGTACTCCTCGCGGAACTCGGCGCGCATCTCCGGGGTAGCGTCGTCGACCGGGCGGACGTAGTGGTTGCTCATGAACGCCGCGAACGTCTCCGCGGTCCGCGCGTGGACCTCGGACTCGCGCTCGGTCACCGCGTCGGCGACCGCCTCGTTGTACGCGGCCACCTCGCGGTAGCGGTCGGCGTCGCCGGGGCCGGACAGCGACACCTCGACCGCGCGGTCGGTGTCCTCGACGCGGTCGAGCTGAACGGTCCCGTCGTCCATCCACTCGTCGGGGTACAACACGAGCGCGTCGTCCTCGTCGCGGACGCGCGCGGTGTAGCCGTACTCTGCCGCGAGCGCGTCGCGCCGCTCCCGGTACTGGTCGGCCGCCTCCTCGATCTCCGGCGTCGGCTCCGCGGACTCGGCCTCGCGGGCCAGCCGAGTGAGCCGCTCCGCCTCGTCGACCGCCTCGACCGGCACGTCCGGGACGCGCTCGTCGTCGCGGTCGGGTGCTTCCGCGACATCCGCGGGGTCGTCCGCGTCGGCGGGGCCGCCCGCGTTCGCGTCGTTCTCCGCCGCCATCATCTCTCGCGCCCGTTCCTTCGCCCACTCCGGCGGGTCGTCGTCAGTTCGCGTCATCGAGTGCCTCGTTCGCCAGATCGTCGGCGCGTTCGTTTATCTCCCGCGGTACGTGCGCGATCGACCAGCGGTCGAACCGCTCCAAGAGCTCCCGGGCGCGGACGCGCTTCTCGCGGAGCTGGGGGTCGTTGGCGTTCCACTCGCCGCGGACCTGCTTGACGATCAGCTCCGAGTCGCCCCGGACGTCGACGGCGTCGAAGCCGTACTCGTCGGCCGCCTCCAGCGCGCGGATCAGCGCCGCGTACTCGGCCTGGTTGTTCGTCGCGCGCCCGATACGCTCGCCGCCCTCGGCGACGACGCCGTCCGACGTGACCAGGCACCAGCCGACCGCGGCCGGACCCGGGTTCCCGCGGGAGGCGCCGTCGAAGTAGACGTGCGCGCGGCCGCCGCCGTCGCGCAGCAGAGCGGTCAGTCGGGTCGGGTCGCTCCCCTGAACGGCGACCTTGGCCTCGTACGCGACCGCGGCCGCCCCCGCCCCCCCGGCC